>JACIYY010000171.1 GCA_014359685.1 Porphyrobacter sp.
GCCGAGGCTGCGGAATAAGGGACGATCCGCGAACGGGGTCGTCCACCGGACAGAACCCCTGACCGGAGGGAACCGGCGGCGCCGCCGCCGGGTTCGGAAATAGCGGGGGGGAGATGGGGCTTGGCCCCGTCTCCCTTTTTTATTCTCCCGCAATCACAGCGTCATGCGCGGCTGCGAGCCTGTGCGTGCCCGCAGGGAGACGACGACCATGTTCATCCGCACACAGCGCCTGTTCCTTCGCCCCGGCTGGGTCGAGGATGCCCCTGCGCTGGCCCGCGCGATCGCGCATGAATCGGTGGTGCGGATGCTCGTCCGGGCGCCGTGGCCCTATCGAGAGGATGATGCCGCCGCCTTTCTCGCCGCGCCGCGCGATCCGCGCCTGCCGTCGCTGCTGGTGACGCTGCCGGGCGAAACCGGGCGAGTCGTCGGCGGGTGCACGCTCAATCGCGGCGATCGGGGCGCGGCCGAGGTCGGCTTCTGGATCACCCCGTCGCACCAGCGGCGCGGCTTCGCGCGCGAGGCGCTGGCGGCGCTGATCGATGCGGCGCGGCTGCTGCGGCACCGCCGGCTGGCGGGGCGGCAGGCGATCGACAACCCGGCCTCCGGCGCGGTGCTGCGCGCGGCCGGGTTCCGCGCGACCGGAGAGAGCGGCCCGTTCCGCAGCCCTGCCCGCGAGCGCGCGGTGCCGGCGATGGACTATGCGCTGCCGCTGATCGACGGGGACTCGCCGCCGCCCGACTGGACCCGCCGCCCGGCCTATGCCGAAGGGGCCGCCGCCGCCTGAATCGCGGCGCCGGCGCTATTCGCCGAGCCAGCGGGGGCGCAGGTCGGCGGGGATCGCCTCGATGCGCAGGTGATCGACCGCCAGCCCCAGCGCCGGATATTCCGCCCGCCGCCGCTGCGGGTCGGAGCGATCGAGCGGCACCACCACCAGCCGGCGGTTGATCTTCTGCCGCCAGTTCATCCGCGCGGTGTTCTCCTGGCCGACATAGCAGCCCTTGGTGAAGGAGACGCCGTTCAGCTCGACCGCATTGGTCTCCAACCACAGGATGTCGGCCAGGTCGGCCCTACCCTCGGTCACCCCCAGCGTCAGCCGGTGGCGCAGCCATGCCTCGTCCACCGCGACGTCGGCGGGATCGGTGGCGGCCAGCCAGCGCTGGCCGAGATCGGGCAGGCGCGGATCGGGCGAGCCGCCATCGCCAAGCTCCGCCTGCCAATAGACGCCCAGCGAATCGTCGCGGGCGATGGCGAGGCGGCGGCGCAGGCGGTAGAGCGACAGGCGCTGCACCAGATCGTCGGCCGCCGCCGCCTCGCAATCGAGCAGCAGCGCGCCGTCTGCACCGGGCCAGACGATGAGGTCGAACAGAGTCTTGCCCTGCGGCGTCAGCAGCCCGGCATAGACCGGCAGCGCGCCGGTGACATCGTTGGTGAGCAAGCCCTGGAGGAAACCGGCCGGGTCCTCCTGCGGCGAATCGGCGGCGATGCGGACCAGTGCGCGGTCCATCAGACGTTCGTGAGCCATGGCGCCAATGGCCACAGCGCCGCGCGCAAAGCAAGCGCGCGCCCTGCTTGAGGGCGGGCATGGCAAACAGCGCCCAAGCTGGTAGGCGGCGGCGATGCCGTTGCGAAGCTTCCTGCTGCTGGCCGCGATCTGCCTGGTATGGGCGCTGAACGTGGTGGTCAGCCGGCTGGTGGTGGAGGACATGGCGGTGCCGCCAATCGCCTATGCGGCGATGCGCTCGGCCATCGTGCTGGCGGTGCTGCTGCCCTGGCTGCGGCCGCTGCCGGCGCGGCTGCCGCGCGTGCTGGCGGTGACCTTTGCGGTCAGCGGCGGGTCGTTCGCGCTGCTGTTCGCGGGGCTGCGCGATGCGACGCCCTCTGCCTCCGCAGTGATCGGCCTGTCGGGCGCGCCGCTGACCGTGCTGTTTGCGATTGTGGTGCTGGGGGAGCGGATCGGCTGGCGGCGGGGCCTGGGCATCGCGCTGACCTTTGCCGGCGTGCTGGTGGCGGTCGCCGATCCGGCCGGCTGGTCGAGCGGCGGGGGGCTGTTGCTGGTGTTCGCCTCTGCCGTGGTGGGGGCGCTGGGGGCGGTGTTCCTCAAGACCCTGCCGATGGCGCCGCTGCGCTTGCAGGCCTGGGCCTCGCTGGGCTCGACCGTAGTGCTGGCGCCGCTGAGCGCGGGGCTGGAGCGCGGGCAGGCGGAGGCGGCGATCCGTGCCGGCTGGCCGCTGGTGGCGGCGCTGGGGTTCAGCGCGCTGGTGGTGTCGCTGGCCGCGCACACGCTGTATTTCCGCTTGCTCCAGCGCCACGATGCCAATCTGGTCGCGCCGCTGACGCTGATGACGCCGATCTTCACCATCGCCGCCGGGGCCGCGATTACCGGCGATCCGGTCGGTCCGGCACTGCTGATCGGCGCGGCGCTGGCAGCGGCCGGGGTGCTGGTGATCCTGGTGCGGCCGAGCCGCGCGCTGTTCAAGCCGCTGCTGGTGCGGCCCCGGCTGTAGACCCCCCCCTGTCGTCTGGCCCTCTGTCCCCGGACGCTGCGCTATGCCATGGGCGCGGCCATGGACGCGCTGACCATCCGCCGCCCCGACGACTGGCACGTGCACCTGCGCGACGGCGCGATGCTGCGCGCGGTGGCGGGCCACACCGCGCGCCAGTTCGCCCGCGCGATCGTGATGCCCAACCTGTCGCCGCCGGTGACCACCAGTGCTTTGGCGAGGGACTACCGCGACCGGATCATCGCCGCGCTGCCGCAGGGGGCGGGGTTCACGCCCCTGATGACCTGTTATCTGACCGACCACACCGACCCCGACGATCTGGCGCGCGGCGCGGCCGAGGGGGTGTTCACCGCCGCCAAGCTCTACCCGGCGGGCGCCACCACCAATTCGGCCAGCGGGGTGACGCGCGTCGCGGCGATCCTGCCGGTGCTGGAGCGGATGCAGGAGATCGGCCTGCCGCTGTGCGTCCATGGCGAGGTCACCGACCCGGCGGTCGATATCTTTGACCGCGAGGCGGTGTTCATCGAGCGGGTCCTGATCCCGCTGCTGCGCGACCTGCCCGCGCTGCGCGTGGTGTTCGAGCACGCGACCACGCGCGAGGCGGTGGCGTTCGTCAGCGAGGCGCCCGACACTGTCGCGGCGACGATCACCCCGCAGCACCTGCACATCAACCGCAACGCCATGCTGGTGGGCGGCATCCGCCCGCATCTCTACTGCCTGCCGGTCGCCAAGCGGGAGGAGCACCGGCTGGCGCTGCGCCGCGCGGCGACCTCGGGTTCGGGCAAATTCTTCCTCGGCACCGACAGCGCCCCGCATCCGCAGCACGCCAAGGAGAGCGGCTGCGGCTGCGCGGGCATCTTCAATGCCCCGTTCGCGCTGGAAAGCTACGCCACAATGTTCGACGAGGAGGGCGCGCTGGACCGGCTGGAGGGCTTTGCCAGCCTGCACGGGCCGCGCTTCTATCGCCTGCCGGTGAACGAGGGGACGGTGACGCTGGAGCGGGCCGATAGCGCGGTTCCGCCGCACATCGATGCCGGCGGCACCGCGCTGGTGCCGTTCCATGCCGGCGAGCGCCTCGGGTGGCGGCTGCGCGGCTAGAGACTCGGGATGTCCGGTCCGCAGGCGGGGCGGGCAGCAGGACCGCACGATCGGCGTGGAGCGGCGTGCGCGAAAAGCCCCGGCACGCTTCGATATGCCGTTGACGCCGCTCCCGAGCCCGTGCAACTTGTCGAGGAATGAAAAACTCCCGCAGCGACGGGAGGACCAGGGGGAGGATAGATGATCAAGCGGCATGTTTCGATTGCGACGGCCCTGCTCATGGCGGGATCGGCAATGCCTGCTGTGGCGCAGGACAGCCAGCCGGCGCCACCATCGGATGCGCAGCCGAGCGCCGGTATCGAGGATATCGTCGTCACCGCGACCCGCCGCGAGGAGCGGTTGCAGGAAATCCCGGTCACCGTCACCGCCCTGACCAACGACACGCTCGCCGGCGCCGGCATCGTCGACATTCGCAGTCTGACCGCGGTGGTGCCCGGCTATTCGGGCAACCGCACCACCTCGGTGATCCTGCCGGTGATCCGCGGCGTCGGCTCGGGCGGCGTTTCGGTCGGTGACGAGCCGAACGTCGCCACCTATATCGACGGCATCTACCAGCCCGACGCGTTCTCGAACGCGACCGAGCTGGTCGAGGTCGAGCGGGTGGAAGTTCTGCGCGGGCCGCAGGGCACGGTGTTCGGGCGCAATGCGACCGGCGGGCTGATCAACGTCATCACCCCGGACCCGAGCTTCGTTCCGCGCGGCCGTGTCGCGGTGCGTTACGGCCGGCTGCGCAACGATTCGAACGATTATGACGTGCGCGGCTATGTCACCTCCGGCCTCTCCGACACGGTCGCATTCGACATCGCCGGCCTCTACCGCGAAACCGACCCTTACATCGAGAATGTGGCGTCGGGCGAGGATTACGGCTGGATCCGCGTCTTCGACGTGCGCAGCAAGCTGCTGTTCGAGCCGAGCGACACCGTGCAGTTCGTGCTGACGGGCGGCTACGCCAACCAGAGAAGCACGATCAATGCGTCGCAGCCGATCGACGACAATACGGTCGGCAAGCTGATGCCGGGCGTGATCCTGCCGCAGAAGCCGTGGCAGACCTCCGCCAATTGGGAGCCACGGGTCGATTACGAAAAGATCACCGTGTCGCTGCGCGGGCGGATCGAGCTCGATGCCTTCAACATCGAGACCGCCACCGGCTA
>JACIYY010000172.1 GCA_014359685.1 Porphyrobacter sp.
GACTGGTCAGCCTTGCTCGCTGCGCTGCCCGCGCCGCTGGCCGAGGCGGCGCGCGGCGACCGGGTGCGATGCGCGCTCAACGGCGCGATCCTGCCCGACAAGACCGCGCTGTCGGCCAAGGCCGGGGACGAGGTCGCGCTGCTGCCGCCGGTCTCCGGCGGGGGGTTCCAGCGATGAAGGACGTGCGGCTGCTGCCGCGCGCCTTCTCGCCCGCTGCGGCGCTGCGGCGGTTCGCCGCCGCGCATCCGGCGGCCGGCGGGATCGCCAGCTTCATCGGCAAGGTGCGCGCCGACCACGCGGTGAGCGCGCTGGAACTGTCCCATTATGAGCCGCTGACTCTGCCGGGGATGGAGGCGCTGGCCGACTCGGTGCTGGGCCGCTGGCGGGTGGACGGCATCCTGATCTGTCACCGCACCGGGATCATGCGGCCCGGCGAGCCGATCGTGCTGGTGGCCGCCGCCGCGCGCCACCGCCGCGATGCCTTCGAGGCCGCCGATTACGCGATGGACCACCTGAAATCCGACGCCTGGTTCTGGAAGCGGGAACAGCGCGCCGATGGCTGGCACTGGATCGAGCCGCGCGAGCAGGACTATGCCGACCTCGCCCGCTGGGGCTGAGGCGTCGTTTTCCGGCGCGGATTTGACCGGCGTCAAAGGCGGGGTGCCGGGACCCGGCTAGACATGGGGCCTGTTCATCACAGGAGAGTTCCATGGTCCAGAAACTCGATCGCGACGCCATCGCTCTTCAGGCGATCGTCCATGATGCGCCGCCGGCCGCGCGGCGCAACGCCCCGCTCGACCGCAGCTTCGAACTGCCCAGCGCGCTCTATGCCACGATGGTGGCGCTGTTCCTGGGCTATATCGCGCTGATGGCGGTCGGCTTTGCCAGTCCGCAGATGATCCTGCCGGTGGCGATCTTCGTGCTGTTCATCGTCGCCTTCTTCGGCGTGCCCGCGCTGTGGGTGCGGTTGCAGCCCGACACTCCGGTCCGCGCGATGACGATGGCCCGCTTCCGCGCGACGGGCATCCAGACCGGGACCGGACATTGCGATGCGCGCGCGGCGAGCGTGCAGGTGCTGATCCTGCCGGTGCTGCTGATGGCGTGGGGCGTGGCGGCAGTGACCATCGCGGCAGTCGTCGGCTGAGTCCGGCCGGCGCCGCCCGGCGGATCAGTCGGACGGCGCCGCCACCTGCCGCAGGCGCGCGGGATCGGGCAGCACGATCCCGCGCGCGCCGTGCCGCACGACCAGCCCGTCGCGCTCCAGCCGGGTCAGCGTGCGGCTCACCGTCTCGATCGTCAGCCCCAGCATCCCGGCGATCTCGCCGCGGGTCAGCGGCAGGTCGAACTGGCGCGAGGCGTGGCAGGGCGAGGTGCTGGCAGCCTCCGCAAAGCGCAGGATCAGGGTCGCCAGCCGCTCGACCGCGCTGCGGCCGGACAGGGCCAGCAATTCGCGCGAGTGGTGGAGATCCTCCTGCGAGCGGCGCAGCAGCGCCTCCGCCAGCCGGGGATGGCGGGCGACCGCCTGGCTCATGTCGCGCTGCGCGAACACGCACAGCTCGCTATCGGTCAGGGCGACGACGTCGTGATGCGGGAAGGGGGCGAACAGCTCGCCGATGAAGCCGGCCGGATGGACCAGCGCCAGAATCCGCTCGGTGCCGGCGGCGTCGGTCGCAGCGACCTTCAGCGCACCGCTGAGCAGGGTGGCGCAGGCGGCGGCGTCGTCGCCGGCGGCGAACAGCGTCTCGCCGCGCGTCAGGCGGCGGATGCGGCCGGCGCGGGCGAGGGCGGCGCGCTCGGCATCGTCGAGCACCGCGCAGGCGGCGCGGTCGCGGACCGGGCAGCCGGCGCAGGGCAGGCTCACCGGGCGAGCACCGCGCTCAGACGCTCGATGATCCGGCTCTGCTCTGCGACCTGCGCTTCGACCGGATCGCGGATCGCCGAAATCGGGGCCAGCGCGCCGCCCTCCACCGCCGCCGCGACATAGAGGCGGTCGAGATCGGCCAGCGGCATCATCGTGCGGCTGCGGGCGCTGGTGAGCCCGGCCAGCGCCACCTGCGCGCGCGCCCATGGCTCGCTGCCGGTGCCGGCGCTTCGCGCCGCCTCGATGGTGCGGGTCGCGGCCGGGGCGGCGGCGAGGAAGGCGCGGTGCGCCTGTGCCGCGGCGTCGGCCAAGGCGGCCAGCTCGGCAGCCATGGCGGGTGCGGGGCCGGGCGCGGGCGGCGAGGGTGGCGGCGGGGGCGATGCGGGCACCGCCATGGTACCGGTGGCCCGCTCCGCCTCGCGGATCGCCAGGCTGGGATAGTCGCCGGCCGGGCTGGCGCAGCCGGCGATCGCGGGCAGGATCGGCAGCATCAGCGCCAGCAGCAGCGCCGGGCGTGGAGGGGCGGAACGGAAAGGGTTGCGGTACATCGCCTTCGTCCCTAGCTGGCATCGCCCGCGCTTTCCAGCCGGCCGCACGGCGCCGTCAGGACCATCGCAGGACCACGGCAGCACCATGCAATCGGGATGGCAATCGGGCGCCGAGCGGCGCGTTGACAGCGCGGCCCGGTTGGCTTAACGGCGCGGACTTTCCGGTGCCCGCTGGGCGCCCTTTTCGTCGTTGCCGCATTCGGCCCCGCGCGAGCGGGACCGTCCGGCAGCGGCCGCAACGAATGGATTTGAGGACCATGTTCGCAGTCGTGCGCACGGGCGGCAAGCAGTACCGCGTCGCCGAAGGAGACAAGATCGCGGTCGAGAAGCTGGCGGGCGACGCCGGCGACACGATCACGCTCGGCGATGTCCTGCTGGCGGGCGAGGGCGACGATCTGGCCGACAGCGCCAGCGTCACCGTCTCGGCCGAGATCATCGCCCAGGCGAAGAGCGAGAAGGTGCTGGTCTTCAAGAAGCGCCGCCGGCACAATTACCGCCGCAAGAACGGCCACCGCCAGCAGATGACGCTGCTGCGCATCCTGTCGGTCGGCGAAGCCGGCAAGCAGAAGAAGGCTGGCAAGGCCGAAGCGGCCGCCGCCCCCGCCGCCGAAGCGGCCGCCGCCACCGAATAAGCCCCGCGACGGGCACGATACCAAGAGCGAGTCTAGCACCATGGCACACAAGAAAGCAGGCGGATCGTCGCGCAACGGCCGCGATTCGGCGGGCCGTCGTCTCGGCGTGAAGAAGTTCGGCGGTCAGGACGTGATCGGCGGCAACATCCTCGTGCGCCAGCGCGGCACGCGGTTCTACCCCGGCACCAATGTCGGAATCGGCAAGGACCACACTTTGTTCGCGCTGGCACAAGGCCGGGTGCGCTTCCACCAGGGCAAGCTGGGCCGCAGCTATGTGTCGGTGGACGCGGTGGCCGAGGCTGCGGAATAAGGGACGATCCGCGAACGGGGTCGTCCACCGGA
>JACIYY010000173.1 GCA_014359685.1 Porphyrobacter sp.
GCGCAGCTTCGTCCATGCGCTGGAGCGGTGGGTGATCGCCGCGCTCGCCCGGTTCGGGGTGGAGGCCTGGGCGGTGCCCGAGCGGATCGGCATCTGGACCCGCGACATCGACGGCTCCGAAGCGAAGATCGGCGCCATCGGCGTGCGCGTGCGGCGCTGGGTGACGATGCACGGCTTTGCGGTCAACCTGTCGCCGGACCTGTCGCACTTCGCCGGAATCGTTCCGTGCGGGATCGCCGAATACGGCGTCACCAGCCTCGCCCGGCTGGGGCTGGAGGTCAGCGCCGAGGCATGGGACGCGGCGCTGGGTGCCGAGGCCGAGCGCTTCATCGCTGCGCTGGGCTCTGGGGAGCTGCAAGGATGCGCCTGAACACACTCCCGCTGCCGCTCCTTGCGGTGCTTGCCGGATGCGGCGGTGACAGCGGCTCGCCGGGCGGATCGCCGAGCGCCCCGGCGGAGGTGATGGAGGGGACGATCAGCGACGCGATGCTGCCGCTCGCCACCGTCCGCTCGCAACCGCCGCTGCTGCCGCCGGAGCCGGGCGGGGCCAATCCTGCGCGTCGCCCCGCCGCGACCCCGGCCGGCACCCCCGCTCCCGCAGCGGAGCCCGCCGAGCCTTCGCCGGAAGCCGAGAGCGCCGAGCCGCAGTCCGAGGCCCCTGCCACGGCGGCCGCCGACGCGCGCTAGTCGAAGCGCGCCCTACGCCTCGCCGAGCCGGGTCAGCAGCTTGCGCGCCTGTTGCAGATGCGGCTGGTCGATCATCCGTCCGTCCAGTTGCAGCGCCCCCGCTCCCGGCTGCGCGGCGAAGGCAGCGACGATGGCGCGGGCGGCGGCGATCTGCCCGGCACCCGGGGTGAAGGCGGCGTTGATGACCGGCACCTGGTCGGGGTGGATCGCCAGCATTCCGGCAAAGCCGTCGGCGTGCGACTCGGCGGCGATCCGCTCCAGCCCCGCGCGGTCGCGAAAATCGGTGTGGAGCGTGTCGATGGGTGCCACCCCGATCGCATGGGCGACCAGCAGCACCTGCGCACGGATGATGCGGAAGGCATCGGTCCAGTTGCCTGCCGCATTGCGCTTGCGGGTGGTGCCCAGCGCCACCGGCAGGTCCTCGGCCCCCCAGGTCAGTCCGGCCAGCCGAGGGTGCGGTTCCCGAACATAGTCGGCGATCCCCAGTGCTGCGCGCGCCGTCTCGCTGACCAGCGGCAGCAGGCGGGTGGTGCCGGGCGCGATCCCGTGGCGCGCCTCCAGCCGCTCCAGCTCGGCCGCCAGATGCGCCAGCTGCGCGGGCCCGGCCGCCTTGGGCACCATCAGCCCGGCCGGGCGCCCGGCGATCACCGCCGCGCAATCCTCGCGCCACAGATCGGTGTCGAGCGCATTGATGCGGACCCAGCCGGCGAAGGGCGCCCGATCACCGCGCGCCCGCAGCCACTCGCCTGCCAGCCCGCGCGCCTGCGCCTTGGCAGAGGGGGCGACCGCATCCTCCAGGTCCACGATCACAACGTCGGCGCCGCAGCCGGAGACGCGGGCCAGCTTGCGCTCGCTGTCGCCCGGGACGAACAACCACGACCGCATCGCCATTGTGCTCTTCTCCATCGAAGCCCTGGTTCCCTATAGCCATGCGGCGCGGTGCGGCTAGACGAGGCGGCTATGCCCGCCACGCCCGGTCCCTCTTCCGCCGCCTCCATCCGCCTGCTGCCGCTGGGCGCGCTGCTGCTGGGCAATGTGGCGCTGGCGCTGGGGCCCTGGCTGGTGCGGCTGGCGCAGACGGGTCCGGTTTCGGCCGGGTTCTGGCGGGTCTTCCTGGCGCTGCCGATGCTGGCCATGCTCGCCCGCGCCAATGGACAGCGCCTCGGCGGGTTCGGCACCCGGACGCTGGCCGCGGTGCTGCTGGGCGGGGTGTTCTTCGCGCTCGACCTTGCCAGCTGGCATGTCGGCATCGGGATGACGCGGCTCGCCAATGCAACGCTGTTCGGCAATTCGGGCAGCCTGGTGCTGATGCTGTGGGGCTTCATCGTCTGGCGGCGCCTGCCGCAGGGGCGCGAATGGCTGGCGATCGCGGCCGCCATGGGCGGGGCGGGCGTGCTGCTGGGGCGCTCGTTCGAGATGTCGCCCGCCAGTTTTGCCGGCGATCTCTACAGCCTGGCGGCCGGCCTGCTCTATGCGGGCTATCTCGTGCTGATGCAGGATGCGCGGCAGCGGCTGGGCGGCTGGGCGCTGCTGACCTGGTCGTGCGCGGCGAGCGCGCCCGTGCTGCTGGTGCTCGCGCTGGCGCTGGGAGAGCCGGTGTGGCCGGGGAGCGGCCTCGATGGCTGGGGGCCGGTGATCGCATTGGCGATCAGCAGCCAGTTGCTCGGCCAGGGGCTGCTGGTCTACGCCCTGCGCCACTTCGCACCGCTGACCATTGGTATCGCGCTGCTGACGCAGCCGGCGGTGGCCGCACTCAGCGGGTGGCTGGCGTTCGGCGAGCGGCTCGGTCCGGCAGATCTGGCGGGCATGGCGCTGCTGGCGGCGGCGCTGGTGCTGGCGCGCGCGGCGCCGCCCGTGGTCCAACCCCCACGCTCGACCGGCTAGGTTTGCGGGATTCCGCCCCTGAGACGGCACCCGCCCTGTCGAAGCCGTTTCGTCACCAGTCTGGTTGTTCCGCTTGTCCGATCGCGGTCGGGCGAATAAACGCGGCCGGCAACGTTTCGACGAAGGACCGATGATGAGAATTCCTGCCACGATCACCGCCTGTGCCGCCCTGCTGGTGCTGGCCGCCTGCGGAAGCTCCGACGATGCGGGCGACGACGCGATCGCCGATACGGTGGAGATGCCAGCCGACGAGGCGATGGTCGATGCGCCGATGCCCGCGCCCGATCCCGCCACCCCCGCCGATACCGGCGCGCCGCTGGCCGGCAGCGCCGCTGCCGACGCCTCGGAGGACGCTGAGGCGGCCGTTGATTCGGCCGAAATGGCCGGCGATGCAGCGGTCGAGGCCGCGGCTGAAGCCGCCGCCGCCGCCGAGGCGGCTACGCAGGCGGCCGAACGCGAAATGTAGTCCGGCCCTTGCGCCGGCGCCGGTGACTGGTGCGGAGCGGGCTTCTGCCGACCGTGCTGCTATGCTGCGCCGGCTGCTCCCAGGGCGGCGCCGGAGAGGAGCCGGCGATGCGGCAGATCGGCGAGGAGCAGGCCCTCGCCCGCGCCGCCGCCATGCTGGAGTCGGAACCGGCCCCGCCTCCCGATCCCGTGCCCGCCGCGACCTCTCCGTCCATCGCCAGCGCGGTTCCTGAGCGCGCGGACTGCTCGGGCCGCCCCGCGAACTGAACGCCCGCGCAGATTCGGCCACGGCAGGCAAAAGGCCGGCTCCGGGCGTGCCCCGAGCCGGGCTTCGCCGGGTCAACCGGCAGAGTGCCGCTTTCGGATCACATGGTTTCGTCTTCGACCGGGCCGGTCACCTCGTCGGTGTCCTCCTCGGCCGAATCCTCGATGGCGTCGGCCTGCATTTCCATGGAATCGGCCTGCTCGTCGGTGATCGCGCCGGTGTCCTCCATGGTGTCGGCCTGCTCCTCGATGGCCTCGGCATTTTCCTCGGCGGCTTCTTCCGACGGGCTGTCGCAGGCGGCGGCCGACAGGCCGAGAGCGGCGGCGGAAACCAGAGCGGCAAAACGGTTCATGATCTATTCCCCTTCTAATGTTTGGCGGGCATGGCGCCCGCCTCCCTTGCCGTCCACCGCCATCGATGGAGGCGACAATCGCTTGGACCGGCCACCGGGGCCCGCCCGGCCGGACGCATCAGCCCACAGCGTCGGGCCGCAGCAGGTTCACTGCGAGCAGCAGCCCCGCCGCCCCGCCGATGGACATGAGCAGCACGCCCGCATCGTAGCTGCCCGACAGCAGGTCGCTGCGACCGACCATCGGAGGCACCACCAGCCCGCCGAGGAGCGCGCCCAGGACGCCGATGGCGCCGTTGCGGAGAACCGCGCGGCCGTAATCCGCCTGCGTGATGATCGAGGCGAGCCAGCCCATGATGCCGCCCGCCATGATCAGAAACAGCAGACCCAATGACCCAGCCTTTCCCAGTTACCCGGGCCTTTTCAACATACCCGATGCCCAACGGCCGCCGGCTCGGTCTGGTTCCGCACCTTCGCACGGATCGGGCGCCGCCGCGCACGCCGGCGGGATCAACCCAGCGCGAGCCACAGCAGCGCGCCGCCGCCCAGCACGATGCGGTACCAGGCGAAGGGCGCGAAGCCATGGCGGCTGACATAGGCGACGAAGGCGCGGATCACCGCCAGCGCCACCAGGAAGGCGGCGCCGAAGCCGAGCGCGATCTCGCCCCAGCCGATCGTCGCCTCGCCCGCCAGCAGCATCGGCTCATCGAGGATCTTGACCGTGGCCGCGCCCAGCATGGTGGGCACAGCGAGGAAGAAGGAGAATTCCGCCGCAGTCTTGCGCCCCACGCCCATCGCCAGCGCGCCCAGGATGGTCGAGGCCGAGCGGCTGGTGCCCGGGATCATCGCCAGGCACTGGAACAGCCCGATCGCCAGCGCGGTGCGCATCGACAGCGCGGCCACCCCGTTGTCGGGACGCGGGCGGATCGTGCGCTCCACGAACAGGATCGCCACGCCGCCCACGATCAGGGCGATGGCGACCACCGTCGGGCTGGCCAGCATGACGTCGATCGCATCCTTGGCGAACAGCCCGATCACCGCCGCCGGGAGAAAGCCGAGGAGGATATTGCGCACGAAGCGCAGCGCCTGCGCCTCGCGCCGCAGCACGCCGATGCCGGTGGCCCAGAACAGCTTCCGGTAGGCGACGATCACCGCCAGGATCGCCCCCAGCTGGATGACGATGTTGAACTGGCTCCACTGCGCCGGATCATAGCCGAAGAAGGCCTGCGCGAGGATCAGGTGCCCTGTGGAGGAGATCGGCAGGAACTCGGTCAACCCTTCGAGGACACCGAGCAGGATGGCGGAGAGGGTCGTTCCCATGGCGGCCGCTGATGGCGCATGGGACGGGGAAGTCAAGCGCCCGTTCGCAGGCGCAGCATGGACCGCGCGATCAGGCCGCCGCAGCGTCGCTGAACTGAAGCGCCGCGAGGTGGGCGTACAGACCGCCGGCAGCGCTCAGCTGGGCATGGCTTCCCTGCTCCACGATGCGGCCGTGCTCCATCACCACGATCCGGTCGGCCGCGCGCACGGTGGCGAGGCGGTGGGCGATCACCAGCGTGGTGCGCCCGCGCATCAGCCGCTGCAGCGCCTCCTGCACCAACCGCTCGCTCTGCGCGTCGAGCGCGCTGGTCGCCTCGTCCAGCAGCAGGATCGGCGCATCGCGCAGGATCGCCCGGGCGATGGCGACGCGCTGCCGCTGCCCGCCCGAAAGGCGCGCGCCACCCTCCCCGATGAAGGTGTCGAGCCCGTCGGGGAGCGCACGCAGGAACTCTTCCGCATTGGCGGCCCGCGCCGCCTCCCAGATCGCCGCCTCGTCCGCGTCCCAGGCACCATAGCGCAGATTGTCGCGCGCGCTGGCGGCGAACAGTGTCCCGTCCTGCGGGACCAGCGCCATACGGCGACGGATTTCGGCCGGATCGGCCTGGACCAGCGGCACCCCGTCGAGCCGCACCGTGCCGGCCTGCGGGTCGTAGAACCGTTCCGCCAGCAGGAATACGGTCGACTTGCCGGCCCCGGAAGGGCCGACCAGCGCCACGGTCTCCCCCGGCTCCACGGTGAGGTCGAAACCGATCAGCGCGGCGGTGTCGGGGCGGGTCGGATAGCGGAAGGTGACCGACTGGAACGCCAGCGCTCCGCGCGGCGGCACCGGCAGCGCCAGCGGCCGCGCCGGGGCGGCGATGGCCGGCCGCTCGCGCAGCAGCTCCTCCAGCCGCCCGGCCGCGCCCGCGCCGCGCAGCAATTCGCCATAGACCTCCGCCAGAGCGCCAAGCGCACCGGCCACCAGCACGCCGGTCAGCACGAAGGCGGCGATGGTGCCGCCCGACAGCGTGCCTTCGACCACCTGGAGCGCGCCGCGCCACATCAGCGCGGTGATGGAACCGAAGATCGCCGTGATCGCCAGCGCGGTCATGATCGCGCGCAGCCGGGTGCGGCGCAGCGCGGCGGCATAGGTGCGCTCCACCGCCACGCCGAAGCGGGCATGCTCGCGCGCCTCCTGGTTGAAGCCCTGGACGATCTTCATCGCGCCCAGCACCTCGGCCACCGTGGCACCGACTTCGGCGATCCGGTCCTGGCTCTCGCGCGAGGCGCGGCGCACGCGCCGGCCGAACCACGCCAGCGGCGCCAGCACCAGCGGCAGCGCGATCACCAGCAGCGCGGCCAGCGACGGCGCCAGATAGAACAGATAGACGGTGCCGCCGATCGCCATGATCAGGTTGCGCAACGCCACCGACACCGTCACCCCCACCACCTGCTCGATCTGCGCGGTGTCGGCGGTCAGGCGGGAGGCGATCCCGGCCGGGCTGTTGTGTTCGAAGAAGGCCGGCGACAGGCGCAGCAGGTTGCCCTGCACCGCCAGCCGGATATCGGCGACCACCCGCTCCCCCAGCACGGTGACGACATAGAATCGCGCTGCGGTGCCGAGCGCGAGGACGATCACAATCCCGAACAGGTAGCGGAACCAGCGCGCGATCTCGTCCGGGTCGGCGCCTTGCGCGAAGCCCCGGTCGATGATCAGGCGGAAGCCCGCCGGGATCGCCAGCGTCGCCGCTGCCGTGATCGTCAGCGCCAGCAGCCCGAGCATTACCTGCCCCGGATAGTGCGCCGCCGCGCGGGCGATCATCGCCAGTGGACCGAGGCTGCGGGCGGGTTCGACGGGAGGACGGGGTGCCATGCAGGCGGCGCTAGCCCAAGCGCCGCCGTGAAAGAAGCCCGTAGCGCGCCTGGCGTGCTTGCCGCAGCGCGGCATTGCCGCCATATGTGGAGCAGCAGCCGGAGCACTGGCGCACCTGACATGGTTGCGGGAGAGGCTCAGGACAAAGGATACGCGCCTTGATCTATGATGCCTACGAGATGCAGCGTACGGTGCTCGGCACCGCCAGCGACTGGGCGGACATAGGGGCGAGACTTCTTTCCAACCCCCTGCTGCCGATCGGCTATTTCGGGATGGGGCCGGTTGTCGCCAGCGCGCTACGGGTGTTCGCCGGAATTTACGAGATGCGCGGCAAGCCCGCCTTCGGAATCGAAACGGTGACCGTCGACGGCGTCGAGCACGCGGTGGTCGAAGAGGTCGTCGCCGAACGCCCTTTCTGTGCGCTGCGTCATTTCCGGCGCGAAGGCCTGCCCGCCGATGCTCCGCGCCTGCTGATCGTCGCGCCGATGAGCGGCCACTATGCCACGCTGCTGCGCGGAACCGTCGCGCGGATGGTCGAGAATCAGGAGGTGTGGGTCACCGATTGGGCCGACGCCAAGATGGTTCCCCAGAGCGAGGGGCGCTTCGACCTGGACGACTACATCGACTATGTGATCGATTTCCTGCGCTTCATCGGCGAGGGAACGCATATGCTGGCCGTCTGCCAGCCCTCCGTCCCCTGCTTCGCCGCCGCTGCGATCATGGGCGCGGAGCGCGATCCCTGCCGCCCTGCGTCGTTGACCATGATGGGGGGGCCGATCGATACCCGCGCCAGCCCCACGGCCGTCAACGACATTGCCATGGAACGGCCGTTCAGCTGGTTCCGCGACAATGTCATCGCCACGGTGCCGCTCAATTATCCCGGCGCCGGACGGCGGGTCTATCCCGGGTTCCTGCAGCTGGCGGGCTTCATCTCGATGAACCTGCATACCCACCTGATGAGCCATTACGAGATGTTCAAGCATCTCACCGCCGGTGACGAGGACAGCGCCGCCGCGACCCGGGCCTTCTATGACGAATATCTGTCGGTCTGCGACATGACGGCCGAGTTCTACCTCCAGACCATCGATCAGGTGTTCCAGAAGCACACCCTGCCCAGGGGCGAGTTCAGCCATCGCGGCAAGCTGGTCGACCCGTCCGAGATCCGCGACACCGCGATCCTCGCGATCGAGGGAGAGCGCGACGATATCTCCGGCATCGGCCAGACCAAGGCCGCGCTGGACCTGGCTACCCGCCTGCCAGAGGACCAGAAGAAATACTACCTCGCCCGCAATGTCGGCCATTACGGCATCTTCAACGGCAGCAAGTGGCGCACCATCATCGCTCCGGTGGTGGAGGCATGGATGCGCGAACACGACGGCCGCGCCACCGCCCGCCGGCAGGCCGCATCGGTGCCTGCCTGACGCTCGTTGCCGGCCCTCGCGTTCCGCCGTCGCGGCGGGGCGGAGCGGCGGCAGCGCCAGCCGGTCAACGCCCGGCTTGCCAAAACAGCATCCTGTCGCCATGGAGGGCGTTCGCGACATTTTCGCAATGCATCCCGCAGCGGGTGAGTCGCGCTTCGTTGCCGG
>JACIYY010000174.1 GCA_014359685.1 Porphyrobacter sp.
CGAACCGGGCGAGCGCGGCGATCACCCACCGCTCCAGCGCATGGACGAAGCTGCGCACGTCGCGGCCCCGCCGCGTCAGGTCGAGCAGGACGTAGCCGATCCGCTGGCCGGGGCCGTGATAGGTGTAGCGCCCGCCGCGGCCGCTCTCCACCACCTCGAACCGGGGGTCGAGCAGTTCGGCGGCATCGGCGCTGGTGCCGGCGGTGTAGACCGGCGGATGTTCGAGCAGCCACACCAGCTCCGGCGCGGTGCCGGCGGCGATGCCTGCATTGCGGGCGTGCTGCTCGGCGAGGGCCTGGCGATAGGGCACCGGGGCCTTGCTGCGGCGCCATTCGATGGCCGCCGGCAGACCGCCCGGCGGATTGGCGGGCAAGGTGATGTCATCCATGCGTGTCACTTCGTTTGCCTGCCGGCTGCAAAGGCGATTATCAAGCGCCGCGACACCGCAGCCCGAAGGAAACGGCCGATGACATTCGACATGAGCGCCGCCTGGCGCGATGCCACCGCGATGATCCGCGCCAATACGGAGGTGCTGATGATCATCGCCGGCATCTTCTTCTTCCTGCCGGGCGTGGCGACCGGGTTCGCGGTGCCGGCGATCCCGCCCGCGACGATGGCCGATCCCGAGCGGGCCGCCGCCGCGATCACCGCCTTCTACGGCACCTGGGGCTGGTTCTATGCCATCGTGCTGGTGCTGCAGATGGTCGGCACGCTGGCGCTGCTGGCGCTGCTGCGCGGCCGGGGCCGGCCGACGGTGGGGGAGGCGATGCGCGCTGGCGCGGCCGGTCTGCTGCCCGCGGTCGGCACCTTCCTGCTGATCGCCTTCGGCTTCGGCCTGGTGGTGATGGCCGCCTCGCTGGTGATCGGCGCGCTTGCCACGGCGGCCGGAGGGGCAGGGGCGCTGATCGGCGCGCTGCTGGCGCTGGCGCTGCTGGGTTTGATCATCGTTGCCTCTGTGCGGCTGTCGCTGACCACTCCGGTCATTGCCATCGACCGGGTCTTCAATCCGCTGGAGGTGCTGCGCCGCAGCTGGAGGATGACCGGCGGCCAGACGCTGCGCCTGTTCGCGTTCTACCTGCTGCTGATCGTGGTCTATCTGGTGGTCGTGATCGTCGTCGGGCTGCTGAGCGGCGTGCTGCTGCTGGCGCTGGGAGAGCTGGCCTCGGTAATCGCCAGCAGCCTGCTGTCGGCGATGATCGGGGCAGGCGCGGCGGTGATCTCGGTGGCGGTGCTGGCCGCAGTCCACCGCCAACTGGCCGGCGAGCCGGGCCCCAGCGGGGATCGGGCGGCGGGAAACGGGGACTGAAGCCTGTCAGGCCGGCGCCGTGTCGCCGTCCTTGTAGGCCCAGGCAAGCAGGCAGGGGGGCACGTTGCGCCAGACGAAGCTGGTCTCCACGCGCGCGAAGTGCCGGGCCGACAGGTCGCGCGCGACGGCGCTGAACTGATAGGTGAGGAACGCACCGCCCGGCCGGAGCACGCGGTGGGTGGCGGCGGCGATAGCCGGGCCGACCCCGTCGGGCAGGGTCGAGAAGGGCAGCCCGGACAGGACGTAATCGGCGCCGTCGTGGCCGATCTGGCGGACGATGGTTTCCACCTCCTCCGCCGATCCCAGCACGGCGGAGAAGCGGCTGTCGCGGATCGTCCGACGCAGATAGTCGATGTAGAGCGGATTGGTATCGATCACCAGAAGCTCGCCGTCGCGGCGCAGCCGGTCCAGCACCGGGCCGCAGAACGTGCCCACGCCCGGCCCGTATTCGACGAACAGCCGGCAGCGGTCCCAATCGACCGGCGCCAGCATTCGCTCGATCGTCGCGCGCGAGGAGGGGATGATCGAGCCGACCATGCGCGGATGTTCGAGGAACCCGCGGAAGAACACCCCGGCCGGCCCGAGCGCCTCGCCCACGCGCTGGGCGAGCCCGGAGCGGCGAGGCTCCTCGGCCAAATCAGTGCCGTTCATTGCTGACTCTGCGCTCCCTGAATTGCTGCGCGAGGGGCGGGAGGCGGCACCCGCCCTCCGGTTGCGCCTCGACTGGCAAAGATGACAGAACAATGCAAGCGTGACAGGGGCGGGTCGGTTCCCGGTCCGGGAAAAGACAGCGATGGGCAGCGCGGGGGCGGTGTTGCGGTGTTTCCCGCTAGCCGCCCAAATTCCCTCTCCCATCGCCGGGATTCGTCGCGGCGGGATGCACGAAGCGCCGGGACGCTGGCCGTAGCTTCCGCCGCGCCAATCCCGGGCGCGGCGCTGATCGGTTCGGCCTGCCCCCGCCGCCTCACCCCGCCGGCTGCGGGTCGATCATGCGCGAGAGAGGCGGCGTGCCGCTCAGCGCAGCGGGCGGCTGTTGCCGAAGAACAGCGCCTGGCTGATCGCCGCGCGCACGGTGTCCTCGTGAAACGGCTTGGTGATGAGGTAGGTCGGCTCGGTCCGGTCGCCGGTCAGCAACCGCTCCGGATAGGCGGTGATGAAGATCACCGGCACGCTGTCGATCGCGAGGATGTCGTCCACCGCGTCCAGCCCGGAGGAGCCGTCGGCCAGCTGGATGTCCGCCAGCACCAGTCCCGGCGTCTTCTCGGCGACCACCTCCTGCACCTGGGTGCGGGTCGCGGCGGTGCCGCAGATTTCGTGGCCCAGCGACCGGACGAGATCTTCCAGCTGCATCGAAATCAGCGGCTCGTCCTCGATGATGAGGACGCTGGTGGTTGTCTCGCGCTCGATCTCCTCGACCGCCTCGGCGACCAGCCGGTTCACGTCCTCTTCGCTCACGCCCATGATCGCGGCCGCTTCGGACGGGGAGAAATCCTCCACCGTGGTCAGCAACAGCGCCTGGCGGTTGATCGGGGTGATCTTGCGCAAATGATCTTGCGCCGCGCTCTCATGCGGCCCCCGACCGGACGTGTCGGCGCCGACCTCCAGGTAGGCGCTCGACCACACCTTGTTGAACGCGGCGTAGAGCGGGACGCGGCCGCCCTTCAGCGAATTGGCAAGCTCCTGGTCCGCGAGCGCGGCTTCGAGCGTCGCCTGGACAAACGCATCGCCGGTGGATTGCGACCCGGTGAGAGCGCGGGCGTAGCGTCGCAAGAACGGCAGATGAGCGGCAACTTCGGCCCCGATCGACATTATGACCCCTTCCCATGAACAGCGTCGGCTTACAACGTCAGCCGGTGTGAACGGTTCCTGTGCGCCCCTGCCCAAAGCGGCGGGCGGTTGCAATCGCTGCCATGGCCGCTGCATTCGCGCAGGGCAAAGGCCGGCTGAGGCGCGGGTGTGAAAAAACGTGGCATCGTCGGGAACCCGGTGCTGGCCGGCTCATTGAACCCATGTCACCGCCGAGACCCCCCCTCCCGTCCAAGCGGCAGTAACA
>JACIYY010000175.1 GCA_014359685.1 Porphyrobacter sp.
GTGCTGGCCGGCTCATTGAACCCATGTCACCGCCGAGACCCCCCCTCCCGTCCAAGCGGCAGTGACACGATCCCGAAAGGCCTTCACCCCTGCGCGGGTGAAGGCCTTTTTTCGTCGCCACCGAACCATGCTGACGGGTTGCTGAGGCCTTCGAAGTCCCCGCAGGCGCAGGTCAGCCGACGACGCCGCGCAGTCTCGCGAACAGGCCCCGGCGCTCCTCGCCCGACAGGGCTGCTATCAGATCGGCCGGGTCGTAAGGCTTTTCCAGCACCGCACCCATATGCGCGACATCGGGCGGGATCGCGTCGGGCGACCCGGTCGAGAACACGATCCGCGGGCGGCGCGGGCCGAGCTGGTCGACCAGTTCCGCGAGCGCCCAGCCGTCGTCGCGGTCGGTGAGGTGGACGTCGAGCACGATGCCATCGGGCCGGCCCTGCTCCAGCGCCTCCATAGTGCTCGCGATGCTGGAGCATATCACCACCGCGCGCGCGCCGGCGTCGCGCAGCGCGGCCTCGATCGACAGGGCCAGCACCGGGTCATCCTCCACTACGAGGATGGAGCCGAGGCCGCGTCTTGCCGGGCGGGTCGGTCGTTCGCTGTCCATCGCGCTCCCTGCCGCCCGCAGAGAGCGGGCGCGCAGGGGAAACGGCGCGGCGGGGCTCCCCGTTCCCTCCCGGCGCAAGCGGCAGCGGCGCGTGGCCGCCGGGTCACAGCAGCTTCGCGTAGATCCGGTATTCCTTGTTGCGCGTGCTGCCGATCGCATCGGTGATGGCGATCATTCCGCGATTGTCCTCCAGCACCCAGCCCATCTCGGCCCGCACCGCGCCGTGGCGCGCCACCGCCACGCGGCGGATATATTCGATCATCATGAAGGCCAGCTGGCTCGCCATGCGCGAGTTCTGGAGATGGCTGGCGACCCCCATCAGCGGCACCCGGAAGTTGCGGGCGCGCGGCCGTCGCAGCCAGCGCAGAAGCCGCAGCCAGTTGAACGGCAGCAGCCGTCCGTTCATCGTGGCCAGCTGTTCGTTGATGTCGGGCCAGGCCAGCATGAAGGCGACCGGCTCCCCGTCCACCTCCGCGATCATGTTGAGGTCGCCCTTGGTGATCGCCTTCAGCTTGCGCGCGCCATAGGCCTTTTCCTTCTCCGTGAACGGCACGAAGCCCCAGTTGCGCGACCAGGCGTCGTTGAGGATGCCGATGGCGGTCCTCGCCTCCTCGTCGAAGCGGGCCATGTCGACCGGCCGCACACAGATGCGCGGGTTTTTCTCTCCGGAAGCGACGATGCGGTTGACGATCGGGGGGAACCCCTCCGCGATTCCCACCGAATAGGTGTAGAGCGACTTGGCCCTGGCATAGCCTGCCCGCTCGACCCATCGCTGGTAGCGGGGCGGGTCGTATCCCATCATGATCGTCGGCGGGTGATCGTGGCCATGGACCAGCAGCCCCGGCTCTTCCCAGATCGACAGGCTGATCGGGGCCAGAACGCGGGTCATGCCCTGCCCGCGCAACCAGTCCTCGGCGGTTGCGATCAGGGCCTGCGCGGTCGCCTCATCCTCGGCATCGAGCAGGCCCCAATTGCCGGTGCCCGGCCCCATTCCCTGCTCCGCCGGCTGGGCCAGCGCCAGGTCGTCGTAATGGGCGGCGATGCGCCCGACGACCGCCCCGGCCCGGCGGGCGAGGAACAGCTTG
>JACIYY010000176.1 GCA_014359685.1 Porphyrobacter sp.
TGGATGTTCTCCATCCAGTTGAAGAAGGTCTTCTCCCAGCTTTTCGGCACGATCTCGATCCGCCCGTCGCGCACCGCCTGTATCGGCGCGCCCGCGAGCTTGCCGGCATCGACATACCACTGGTCGGTCAGCCACGGCTCGATCACCACGCCGCTGCGGTCGCCGAAGGGCGTGGCGATGACACGGTCCTCGGCCCGCTCCAGCAGGCCGGCTTCCTCCATCATCGCCACCACACGCTGGCGTGCCTCGAACCGGTCGAGGCCCAGCAGCGCGGCGGGGACCAGCCCGTCGGCGGTCTGCACCACGCGGGCCTCGGCATCGAGCATGTTGAGCATCTGCGCCGGAGCGAACCCCGCCCGCTTCCCCACCTCGAAATCGTTGAAATCGTGCCCCGGCGTGATCTTCACCGCGCCACTGCCCAGTTCCGGGTCGGCGTGCTCGTCGGCCACGATCGGCACTTCGCGGCCCGTAATCGGCAGGCGCACCTTGGCGCCGCGCGCGACCAGATCGGCGTAGCGCTCGTCCGCGGGATGCACGGCGACCGCCATGTCGGCCAGCATCGTCTCGGGCCGGGTGGTGGCCACCAGGACATGGCCGCTGCCGTCCGCCAGCGGATAGCGCAGGTGCCAGAAATGCCCCTGGACCTCGCGGGTCTCCACCTCCAGGTCGCTGATCGCGGTTTTCAGCGCCGGGTCCCAGTTGACCAGCCGCTTGTCGCGGTAGATCAGCCCCTGATTGTACAGCCGCACGAAGGTGTGGGTCACCGCGCGGCTGAAATGCGGGTCCATGGTGAACTGCTCGCGGCTCCAGTCCATCGAACAGCCGAGGCGGCGCAGCTGGCGGGTGATGGTGCCGCCCGATTGCGCCTTCCATTCCCACACATGCTCGACGAACTCGTCGCGGCTCATGTCGGTGCGCTTCACGCCTTGGCTGGCAAGGTTGCGCTCCACCACCATCTGCGTGGCGATGCCGGCATGATCGGTGCCCACCACCCACAGCGCATCCTTGCCGCGCAGCCGCTCGTAGCGAATGACGATGTCCTGCAAGGTGTTGTCAAGCGCATGGCCGATATGCAGGCTGCCGGTCACGTTGGGCGGCGGGTTGACCAGCGTGAAGGGCTCGGCATCGGGCCGCCCGGGCCGGAACAGGCCGTGCCTCTCCCAATGCTGAAACCATTTCGCCTCCAGCGCGGCGGGATCGAAGGTCTTGGCAAGCTCGCTCGTCATGCGCGCCGCTCTAGCCTCGTGTGCGGGGCGGAGGCAACGCGATTGCCCATAGCAGCGGCCTTGCCGGCGGCGCGATTTGGGAACATAGGCTGTGACGATGCGCGAATGGGCGGACTTGGACGTGCAGGACGGGGCCGATGGCACCATTGTCGCCCTCAGCGGGCCGCTCGTCATCGCCTCGATCGACCGGCTCGACCGCAAGCTGCGGGCGCTCGATCAGCCGGTCGCGGCGATCGACCTGTCGAACACGCAGGACATCGACACGGTCGGAGCGTGGACGGTGTGGCGCTTTGCCCGCGATCACGATGCCCGGATCACCGGGGCCAGCGAGCAGGCAAGCAAGCTGCTGGAGGTGGTGCGCGGGGCGCAGAGCGACGCCGCTGTCGCGCCCCCGCGCGGGCCGACCTGGATCCGCGTGCTGGGCGATATCGGCATCACGGTCACCAATCTGGGCCACGGCGTCGGCCGCATCGTCGCCTTTTTGGGCGCGGCCGTCGTCAGCTTCGGCGCAGTGCTGCTGCATCCCCGCCGTTTCAGGATCCGCGCGCTGGTCCGGCAGATGGAGCTGGTGGGGGTCAATTCGCTGTTCATCATCGGGCTGATGAGCTTCCTGGTCGGCGTGGTCATCGCGCAGCAGGGCGCGGTGCAGCTGGCGCAATTCGGGGCGGAGACGCTGACCATCAACCTGGTCGGCCGGATCACGCTGCGCGAACTGGGCGTGCTGATGACCTCGATCATGGTCGCCGGCCGCTCGGGCAGCGCCTTCGCCGCGCAGCTCGGCACGATGAAGCTGACCGAAGAGATCGACGCGATGCGCACCATCGGCGTCTCTCCGATGGAGGCGCTGGTGCTGCCGCGCATCCTCGCCGCGGTGCTGATGATGCCGTTGCTGGGCTTCTATGCCTCGGTCGTGGCGATCATCGGCGGCGCTACCATCTCGCACCTGACTCTCGGCATCCCGTTCATGACCTTCCTGGCCCGCATCCAGGAGGTCGTGCCGATCTATGACCTGTATGTCGGGCTGATCAAGGCGCCGGTGTTCGGCCTGATCGTGGCGCTGACCGGCTGCTATCAGGGGATGCAGGTGGAAGGCAACGCGGAGGAGGTTGGCCTCAGGACCACGCAGGCGGTGGTGCAGGCGATCTTCATGGTGATCGTCCTCGACGCCTTCTTCGCGGTTTTCTTCACCGAATTGGGCTGGTAGTGGCCGGGCAGCCCGACGATACCGCCCCCGCGACCGGCAGCGACGGCGCACTGGCGGAGATCACGCCCCCTTACGAGGGCGAGTACCCGATCGTGATCGAGGGGCTGAGGAACGCCTTTGGCGAGCACGTGGTCCATGACGACCTGTCGCTGAAGGTGCGGCGCGGCGAGATTCTCGGCGTGGTCGGCGGATCGGGCACCGGCAAGTCGGTGCTGATGCGCTCGATCATCGGGTTGCAACGCCCGCAGGCGGGGCGGATCGAGGTCTTCGGCAAGGACATCACCGGTGCCGAGCCGGACCAGAATATCGGCGTCCGCAGCCACTGGGGGGTGCTGTTCCAGGGCGGGGCGCTGTTCTCGACCCTGACCGTGGCCGAGAACGTCGAGGTTCCGTTGAAGGAGTTCTTCCCCGAGCTCGCCACCGAATTGCGGCACGAGATCGCCCGCTACAAGGTGGTGCTGACCGGCCTGCCAGCCGACGCAGCGAGCAAGTTTCCCTCCGAACTGTCGGGCGGCATGAGGAAGCGCGCCGGCCTCGCCCGCGCGCTGGCGCTCGATCCCGAGCTGTTGTTCCTGGACGAGCCGACCGCCGGTCTCGACCCGATCGGCGCGGCCCTGCTGGACGATTTGATCCGCAACCTGACCGATACGCTGGGGCTGACCGTGTTCCTGATCACCCACGATCTCGATACGCTCCATGCGATCTGCGACCGGGTGGCGGTGCTGGCGGACGGGCAGGTGGTGGCGATCGGGACGATCCCCGAACTGCTGCGCAGCGACCACCCGTGGATTCAGGAATATTTCAACGGCCCTCGCGCCCGCGCCGCGACAGCCACGGCCGACCGTCGACAGCGCGACGGCGCTGCCGGCCCGGGCGCGGGCGGGAAAGCGTTGGACAGACCGGCAGGGCAGGGGGCATAGGCGAGGCGAATGGAAACGCGCGCAAATTACGTCTGGGTCGGTGTCGTTACGCTTCTGCTGCTGGCCGGCCTCGCGTTCTTCTTCGTGTGGCTGGCGCGGCTCAGCAATTCCGATGTCGAGGAATACGACATCTTCTTCGAACAGTCGGTCGGCGGCCTCGCCAAAGGCTCGACCGTCTCCTATTCGGGCGTGCCGGTGGGACAGGTCGCCAGCGTGCAGCTGTGGCCGACCAACCCCGAATTCGTGCGCGTGCGGATCGAGATCCAGGGCGATACGCCAATCCTGCTCGGCACCACCGCCTCGGTCTCGTCCAGCTTCACCGGCGTCTCGACGATCAGTCTCGACGGCGGGCGGCGCGGCGCGCCGCCGATCACCTGCGAGACGACCTCCTGCCCCGAAGGCGTGCCGGTGATCCCGCCCAAGCCGGGCGGGTTGGGCGAGATCCTCGCCAGCGCGCCGCTGCTGCTCGAACGGCTGGCGACACTGACCGACCGGCTGACGCAGGTGCTCTCGGACGAGAACCAGGAATCGATCAGCGGCATCCTCGCCAACACGCGGACGATCAGCGCCCAGCTGACCGGCATCACCCCGGAGGTGGAGGCCGCCTTGCGTGAATTGCAGGTGACGCTGGCGCAATCGACCCGCACGCTGGCCGCGTTCGAGGGCACGCTGGAGACCACCGACCAGCTGCTCGAAGAAGAGGGCACCAGCATCGCGGCCGAGATGCGCGAAACCTTGCAGGCCGCGCAGCAGGCGGCCAGCGCGCTGGAAGCCACGCTGAACGAGGCGCAGCCGGCCGCGCGCGCGCTCCGCGAGACGACGCTGCCGACCGCCAATGCCACGCTGGAAGACGTGCGCCGCACCAGCGCGGCGCTGCGCTCGGTCGCCGAGAAGATCGAAAATCAGGGCGCCGGGGCGCTGGTCGGCGGCACCAAGCTGCCCGACTACGAACCGTGATCGCGAAGGGGTGCAGACGATGACGAGAGCCACGGCGATGCGGCTCGGGACGATGGCGAGGGCTCTCCCGGCCCTGGGCGCCATGGCGATGCTGGCAGGGTGCCTCAATTTCGGTGGCGAACCGCCCGAGCGGCTGTTCACGCTGACCCCGCTCAACGCCGCCCCGGCAGGCAGCGGCACGACCGGGCCGGCCGCCGCGGCGCTGGCGGTGCTGGAGCCGCAGGCGCCGCAGCGCCTGACCGTCACCCGCGTGCCGGTGACGGTCGATGAGTCCAGCGTCGCCTATCTGAAGGATGCGGTCTGGGTGGAACGGCCGGCGCGGCTGTTCCAGCGGCTGCTGGCCGAGACCATCCGCGCGCGGGGCAACCGCCTGGTGCTGTCGGCCGACGATCTGCAATATGCGGCCGAGACCAAGCTGTCGGGGCAGCTGGTCGATTTCGGCTATGACGCCGCGACGGGCAGTGTGGTCGCGCGCTACGATGCGGTGCTGCAACAGCCGGACGGACAGGTGCTGACCCGCCGCTTCGAAAGCGTCCAGCCGGGCATCGCGGCAGAGGCGGAGGCGGTCGGCACGGCGCTGAACCGGGCCGCCAATCAGATCGCGCGCGAGGTCGCCGACTGGATCGGCTGAGAGCCGTCGTCGGTCGGCCGATCCGCCGAGGGATCGGCCAGCCGGGCGAACCGGGCGGCCAGCACGAAGGCCGCCTCGCGCGCCGCGCGGACCCGCGCCGCTTCCTCGTCACTGCCCCATAGTTCCGCCTGCCAGTCCTCCTCGCAGGCGGCGGCGGCGAACAGGCGGACAGGGTCGGCCCCCTCCTCCAGCGCCGCCAGCCCGACCACCAGCGATGCGGTCAGCGGCACCATTGTCGCCAGCGCGGCGAGCCGGAAGGCATCCTGCGCGTCCAGCAGCGATTGCAGCCGGGCCAGCGTCGCGGGCGGCTGCGGGCAGTGGACCACGCCACTGATCCGTTCCAGCCGGATCGCGTACCGCGCCTCGGCGGCGGCCAGCAGCGGCTCCCACAGCGCCTGCTGGCGGGCGAAGAGCGGCTCCTGCGGATCGGCGAAGTAGCAGAGCGTATCGGTCTCGCCATAGCGCAGCAGCGCGGTGACCTGCGCCCCGCGATCGGGGGCGATCCGGTCGATGGCGAGGTCGGCAAGGTCGCGCAGCGGAAAGGCGCCGGGATCGACCCGGTCGCCCGCTGCGGCACCCGCAACGCGCCATTCCCCGGCCAGAGCCTCGGCCAGGGCCCGCGTCGGCACGATCTGCGCCACGCCGCCCTGGGTGCGGAGCGGCCGCCCGTCGAGCGCGACCCGGAAGCCTCCATCCTCGGGCGCCACCGTGACCGCGTTCCAGAACCGCTTCACGGGCGCGGGCTCCGCCATTTGCGGGCGAGGTGGCGCGGCACCACCGCCATCGCCACCAGCCCGGCCACCAGCGCCACCCCGCCCAGCCATGCCGGCGCACGGGCGGGCTGGGCCAGCACGAGCACGCCGAGCACCGCCAGCACCGATCCGGCGATGCGCGACAGGCTGAGCGCCAGCCAGCGGTTGCGCGCGCGGCGATCGTCGTGCGGCTCAGCCATCGAGCAGCAGCGCCAGTTCAGCGGGATCGCTCGCCACCGCCTCGGCCCCGGCTGCCAGCAGCTCGGCCGGCTCGTGATAGCCCCAGGCGACGCCCAGCGCCCGCGCCCCGGCGCTGCGCGCCATCGCCATGTCGAAGGCGGTATCGCCGATCATGACGGTGCCCGATGGGGTCGCCCCTGCCTCCGCCATCGCCTGCTCCAGCATCGCGGGATGCGGTTTGGACGGGTGGTGGTCGGCGGTCTGGAGGGTCACGAACAGGTCGGCAATCGTGTGCGTGGTCAGGCATGCGTCGAGGCCGCGCCGGGACTTGCCGGTCGCG
The DNA here is from genome assembly GCA_014359685.1 of Porphyrobacter sp. Lineage (GTDB taxonomy): Bacteria > Pseudomonadota > Alphaproteobacteria > Sphingomonadales > Sphingomonadaceae > Croceibacterium. The sequence continues at coordinate 6,211 of JACIYY010000176.1, forward strand.
ACCCCCAGCACCCAGCCGCGCTGCGCCAGCCCGCGCAGCAGGCCGGCAATGCCATCATAGAGCGGCTCGTGCAGCGATCCGTCCACCCGCGCCTGGCGAAAGGCGCTCTTGTAGGTATCGAGGGCGATGGCCCTCGCCTCGGCCGATGCCGCCGGGGCGAGCCGGGCGATCGCCTGCGGCAGGCTCAGCCCGACGCTGCGGCGCACGGCGGCGCGGTCGGGCGCGGGGAGGCCGGCAGCGTTGAAGGCCCTGGCCATCGCCGCGCAGACCGCGGCCTGGCCGTCGGCCAGCGTGCCGTCGCAGTCGAACACCGCCAGCCTGACGCTCACGGCAGCAGGATCATTTCACCAGCCGCCGCATCAGCGCGGCGAGCGCCGGCGCGCCTTCGGCGGCGAGCGCATCGGCGACCCGTTCGCGCGTGGCGACAGGCTTGTTCTGCGACAGCTTGAAGGTCGGGCGCCAGTCCTCCACCGCCAGCTCGAAGCCGGTGATCGACCCCATCATCGCGTCCCAGTCCTCCTGCGGCACCTGCGCCGGCTCCCAGGCCGGTCCGGCCTCGATGCGCGCCTCGTGCCGTTCGCCGATCGCCACCAGCAGCTCCTCCAGCTCGCCGTCGTCGAGGGTGCGGACCGGGCCTGCCATCTCCAGCGCGACATAGTTCCAGGTCGGCACCTCGCCGGGCTCGGGATACCAGCGCGGGCTGACATAGGCGTGTGGCCCGTTGACCAGCAGCAGCGCCTCGCTGCCCGCCAGATGCGGGGTCAGCGCGTTGCGGCTGGAGAGGTGGAAGCGCACCAGGTCGGGGCCGGAGGGGACCAGCGGGGTATGCCCGACGCGCAGGCCCTGGGGCGTCGCGGCGAAGACCATGCCGAAGCCGACCTGCGCGATCAGCGCTTCGTGCAGCGTCCGGTCGTCGATCCGGAAGGTGGGATCAGGGTGCATCAGTCGCTGCTCCGCAAACGGCTGCGGCCACGCGGAGCACCGCCAGACGGCGTCCTGCCGTCCTCCCGCCGGGCGGCCCTGCTCTTGCCCGCCGCCGGAGCGGACGGGCGCTTGCTGGCGAGGCTCTTGCCGGTCGGGGCCTTGCCGCCCGGCGGTTTGGTGCCCGGACCCTTGGCGACGGAGCCCTTGGCACCCGGCGCCTTGGCTGCCGGCTCCGCGCTGGCGCCGCGCTGCCGGCGCTCGCCGCGCCGGCCCTTGCGGATCTGCTTGGCATGGGCGCGCGCGGCCTGCTTCTTGTCCGCGCGGCTGCGCTCGGGCGGGCCCGCTTGGGGCGCCGCATCGCCGAGCGTGAGGTCGAAGCCCATCTGTTCCATGCTCGCGGCGAAGTGTTCGGGCAGTTCGGCGGTCACGTCCAGCCCCCCGCCGGGTCCGGGCGAATCGATGATCAGCCGGCGGGCGTGGAGGTGCATCTTGCGGCTGATCGACCCGGTCAGAAAGGCATCCTGCCCGCCATATTTGCCGTCGCCCACGATCGGATGGCCGATCGCCGCCATGTGGACGCGCAGCTGGTGGGTGCGCCCGGTCAGCGGTTGCAGCTCGACCCAGGCGGCGCGATTGCCGGCCCGTTCGAGCACCCGATAGCGGGTTCTGGCCGGCTGGCCCTCCGCCTCGTCGACATGCATCTTCTCGCCGCCGCTGCCCGGCTGCTTGGCCAGCGCGGCCTCGATCGTGCCTTCGGCGATCTCGGGCACGCCGACCACCAGCGCCCAGTAGATCTTCCTGGCGGAACGGCCGGAGAACCGCTTGGAGAAGAACGCTGCGCTGCCCGGCGTGCGCGCGACCAGCAGCACGCCGGAGGTGTCCTTGTCGAGCCGGTGGACCAGGCGCGGGCGCGGCTCGTCGCCCTCGACATAGGCGTCGAGCAGCCCATCGACATGCTCGCGCATCCCGGTGCCGCCCTGCGTGGCGAGGCCGGGCGGCTTGTTCAGCACCAGCGCCGCCGGCGTGCGGGCGATGACCATCGCCTCCGCCTGCGCGCGCTGCGCTGCACTCAGCTCGCGCACGGTGCGCGGGCGGGGGACGGAGGCGGGAGCATTGCCGGGCGGCACGCGCAGCACCTGTCCGGTGGCGAGG
>JACIYY010000177.1 GCA_014359685.1 Porphyrobacter sp.
TGCCGGGCGGCACGCGCAGCACCTGTCCGGTGGCGAGGCGATCGGCCGGATCGGCGCGCCCGCCATCGACCCGCAGCTGCCCGGTGCGCGCCCAGCGCGACACGGTGGCAAAGCCCACCTGCGGCAGATGACGCTTGAACCAGCGGTCGAGGCGGATGCCGTCATCGTCGGGCCCGACGGTGAACTGGCGCACCTCGTCATGGCGGGTGACCGGCGCGCTCATCCGACCAGCCGCCAGATTGTGAGGCCGAACAGCAGCCCGCTGAGCCCCAGGCCCACCGAGAGGATCAGGTACAGCGCGGCAAAGCTGAACTGGCCGCGCTGGATCATCAGCACCATCTCCAGGCTGAAGGCGGAAAAGGTGGTGAAGCCGCCCAGCAGGCCGACGCCCAGCAGCAGCCGCAGCTGGTCGCCGCCCGGCCCGTGGCGCGCCAGCCATCCCGCCAGCAGGCCCAGCAGCACGCTGCCCAGCGTGTTGGCCGCGAGCGTCGCCCAGGGGAACAGCGAGACCATCGCCGGCCCCATCCATGCGGTGATGGCGCGGCCGAGCTGGTAGCGCAGCAGCGCCCCGATTCCTCCGCCCAGCGCGACATGGAGCGAGGCCATCAGCGGCGGGGGTGGTTCCATCAGCGCCGCTTAGCGGGGCCGGCGCCGCTGCGAAAGGGGGCTGTGGGCGCACGGGTCCGGCGCGGCAGCTCCAGCCGCGTCGGCGGCCGGTGTGACCAGACGATGCCTGTTCAACAGCTGTCGTCAACTGCCCGCCACTCGGCCGGGCTGAAGTGCCGGCGGCCTGTTCCCCTCAGCGCGGGGCCATGCGGATCGCGCCGTCGAGGCGGATCGTTTCGCCGTTCAGCATCGGGTTGCCGATGATCGCCTCGGCAAGTTTGGCATATTCCTCCGGCCGGCCCATGCGGCTGGGGAAGGGGATCTGCTTGCTGAGCGAATCCTGCGCCTCCTGCGGCAGCGCCGCCATCAGCGGCGTCCAGAAGATGCCCGGCGCGATGGTCATCACCCGGATGCCGTAGCGGGCGAATTCGCGCGCCGCAGGCAGAGTCAACCCCACCACCCCGGCCTTGGAGGCGCCATAGCCCGGCTGTCCGATCTGCGCCTCGTAGGCCGCGACCGAGGCGGTGTTGATGATCACCCCGCGCTCGCCATCCTCGCCCAGCGCTTCGGCATCGTGGATCCGCGCGGCCACCTTCGACAGCACGTTGAAGGTGCCGATCAGGTTGATGTTGATGATCCGGACGAAATCGGCCAGCGGCAGCGGCGATCCGTCGCGGCCGATGATCTTGGCCGGCGTAGCGATGCCGGCGCAATTGACCGCCACGCGGGCCTTGCCGTGCCGGCCCTCGGCCTCGTCCAGGGCGGCGGTCACGCTGGCTTCGTCGACCACATCGACCTTGACGAAATGGCCGCCGATCTCGTCCGACTTGGCGGTGCCGAGTTCCGTGTTGAGGTCGAAGATCGTCACCCTGGCGCCCAGCCGTGCGAGCATCTCCGCGGTCGCCGCGCCGAGGCCCGAGGCCCCGCCGGTCACGATCGCACCCAAGCCCTGAACGTCCATCCGTCACCCTTCCGCTGATTGCCCGGATGAGGCGCATACCAAGCCTGCCGACCGGCGCGAAGCCCAAATGCGCCCGGGCGCCAAGGCTTGAGCTTTGCAAGGATCGCATTGTATGGCCGCCGCGAACAGGAGGAGCCTGCGGAGCGTGATTGACGAAGATCTGGGGCCGACGTCCCGTCATTTTGTCTCGCAGCGCCTGCGGCTGCATTATCTCGACTGGGGCAACGCGGCGGCGCCGCCGCTGATCCTGCTCCACGGCGGGCGCGACCACGCGCACAGCTGGGACTGGGTGGCGCGGGCGCTGCGCGACCGCTGGCACGTGATCGCGCCCGACCTGCGCGGCCATGGCGACAGCGCCTGGTCGCCCGACGGCGCCTATCAGGTGAACGATTTCGTCTATGACCTGGCGCAGCTGATCCATCAGCTTGCCGAAAATCCGGTGACGATCGTCGCCCACTCCTATGGCGGGGCGATCGCCCTG
>JACIYY010000178.1 GCA_014359685.1 Porphyrobacter sp.
GTGAAGGGGATCCTGGGCATCGCTGAAAGGCTTCCGAACGGGGTCGGTGAACCGGTATGTGGCACGTGATGTGTCACACCGTTCCACCTGGTGAATGGAAACGGTTTCTTTTCAGAATCTTACAGCGAAAATGGTCGGGGAGACAGGATTCGAACCTGCGACCCTCTGCTCCCAAAGCAGATGCGCTACCGGGCTGCGCTACTCCCCGACCCGGGCGGAGCCCGCAGGGCACGCGCTGTTTCACGAATGGCCTCGGGCGTCAACAAGGCCGGCGGGCGCGCCGGCAAACGGAAGGCTGCGTGGCGATCCCTCGGGCGGTCGCGCGCGGCGGGCGGTGGTGGGCCCGGCAGGATTCGAACCCGCGACCTAGCCGTTATGAGCGGCCAGCTCTAACCGCTGAGCTACAGGCCCCGCCGCTGCCGTCTGCGCGATGGCCGCCGGTAGCCCGCCCGTCCGACGCTGGCAAGCGTCGCGGTCTGGCGGCGGCGGGGCAGGGCGGGGCGCCCGCCGGCCCGATCAGGCGGCGCGGCGGCGCTGGCTGGCGATGGCGGCGTAGCGGGCGAACAGCTCGGCGAAATGTTGGTCCATGGTGCGGACGAAGGGCGCGGCCAGCGCACTGCGGGCGCGGCATTCGTCCAGCGGCGCGCCGGCCACCTCCCCCAGCAGCGCGGCCAGAGCGTGGCGGTCGCCCGCGCGATAGGTCCAGCCCATGCCGCCCGCCGCCTGCTCGGCGCAGCCGCCACGATCGGGCACGATCACCGGAAGCCCGCTGGCCCGCGCCTCCGCGCCCACCATGCCGAAGCTTTCGGACTCGCTGCCATGGACCAGCGCGTCGGCGCTGGCCATCAGCCGGGCCAGTTCGCCGCGATCACGGATCGCGCCCAGCACGCGGACATGGGGGTTGCCGGCGATGACCCGCTCGATCCGCGCGCGGTCGCGCCCTTCGCCCACCAGCAGTAACCCGAGCTGCTGGCGGTAGCCGGCTGCCGTCACCGCGCGCGCGATCATCGGCCAGCGCTTTTCGGGCGAGAACCGCCCGACGCCGAGCAGCAGCGTGGCATCGGCCGGCAGGTGCAGCGAGGCGAGCAGAGCGGCGCGCAGCGCCGCGTCGCGCAGATCGGGGGAGAAGCGGCCCGGATCGACGCCCATCGGCTCGAACACCACGTTGGGCACCTCATGGTCGACCAGCTGCGCCACCAGCCCGCGATTGGCGCACACGACCGCGTCATAATGGCTGCCCAGCCGCCGCAGCCGGCGCCAGAAGAATTCGAACGGGCGGTCGATGGTGCGCGTCTCGGCAAGGCCGCCCAGCCAGCGATAGGGGTAGGTGGCGAAGACATCGAGATGCATGACGAGCGAGCGCGGCACCGCCGCGGGCCAGCGTTCGACCATCGCGGCGCTGGCCCATGGCGTGCCGCACTCGACGAAATCGGGCGCCAGCCGGTCGAGCTCGGCATGGAGTCGCGCCTCGTCCTGGAAGTAGCAATAGCGGGTGTCGAGCGGAAAGCGCGGGCTGGCGATGCTGCGCAGCCACGATCGCGGGCCGACCTGGCGCAGCCCGTCCGCCTCGCCGGGGACGATGACCGTCAGATCGTGGTCGTATTCATACGCGGCGCGCAGCTTGCGATCGACGTAGGTCTTCACGCCCCCGCCGTGCGGCGAGTAGAAGCCGCAGACGTCAACGATCCGCACCGCGTTCCCCGCTGCGGTCATGGGACACCAGCTCCACCAGCGCCAGCGCGATCCCGACCACGATGTGGGTCGCCAGCACGATCCCGGCGACCAGCGCCATCAGCCCGGCGATGCGCTCGTCCTCCCCCACCAGGAAGATCGCCGCCGCCGCGAAGATCACGTCCGGGTTGGCAATGAAGGGCAGGCGGGTGACGAGCTGGCGCAGCATCGCCAGCAGCACCCACCAGGCCAGGGCCACCTGCGGCAGGGCGAGCGACCACATCACCGCCAGCAGCACGATGCCGATCACGATCCGCGCGCAATGGACAAGGGTGACGAACACCAGCTCGCGCGCCGGCAGGCTGAGGACATGGCGCCGCAGCATCACCAGCATCACCGATGAGCCGGCCATCACCACCACCGAGAGCGCCAGCGCAGTCCGGTCCAGCGGCAGCCCGTTGAGGAGGAAATCGTCGCCGACCCAGCGCGCGCCGATCAGCAGCATCGCCAAGGTGATGGCGTTGCCGCACACCGCCGAGAGGATCGCTACGTCCTTGATTGCGCCGAACGGTGCCGCGCTGATCTCGCTCCGGCGGCGCGCCCAGAGGTAGAAATAGACCTCCCCCAGATAGCCGACGACCAGTTCGCTGCTGACCTTCTTGCGCAGCAGCGGGACGATGCCCGACGCGGGGAGCCGCCACAGCCGCCGGAAGATGATCCATTCGCTCGCCGGGCCGAGCAGGTAATAGACCGCATAGACCAGCCAGAAGCTGGCGGTGACCGGCAGCAGCGACGCGAACATCGCGCTGTCGAGCTGCGACCATTGCCAGATCGCGGCGGCCAGCACCGCAAACGAGATCAGGCTGGCGGCCCAGCCGGCACGGGCGAAGCGACCCGACCGGATCAGCGGCGCCGGGTCGAGCAGGTCGGCGGAGCGGTCGGACAGGATGGGCCGGGGCCCGGGCATGGCTGCCACTTCGTACTCCCATCCGGCGACGACCCGGCAGCTTCAGCCATTCAGATGCTGCCACGCGCGTGTGTCAAAACCCGGTGCTGCGGGCAAGATATTTCGTCCTCCGCCCGGCCGGGTGCCGGGGCGGCAAGCGGTGGCTTTGCGCGGGCGAAGCACAATATGCGATGAACCGATGCGCCGGCGGGGGGAGCGACCGTGCGGACGCGAATCTTGGCGCGTTGCCTCACACCGGGATTGCGGCCATAGACAAGATTGTTGCCCTTGCGCGCCCGCCTTCGGGGTTTCGTTGCGCGGGGCCGATGAGAACGGCAGTGGGACGGGACATGGCAGCGCTCGACAGCATCGACCTGAAGCTGCTGGCTGAATTGCAGAGCGAGGGGCGGATCACCAATGTCGATCTGGCCAGCCGCGTCGGCCTGACCGCGCCGCCATGCCTGCGCCGCGTGCGCGCGCTGGAGAAGGCCGGCGTGATCCGCGGCTATCACGCCAGCCTCGACCCTGCGCGGCTGGGCTTTTCGATCACTGTGTTCGCGATGGTCAGCCTGAAGAGCCAGGCGGAGGAGGATCTGCGCGCCTTCGAGGAGCACATCAAGGGCCTGCCCGAAGTACGTGAGTGCCACATGCTCAATGGCGAGATCGACTTCATCCTGAAGATCGTCAGCCGCGACCTGCAGAGCTTCCAGGACTTCCTCACCAGCAAGCTGACGCCTGCACCCAATGTGGCGAGCGTCAAGACCTCGCTGACCATCCGCACCGCCAAGAACGAGCCGGGGGTGCCGCTGGAGTGAGGCGGCGGAGCGATGATCGCCGCCGCCGCAGCGGCGTGCACCATCACCCCTCGCGCCGGGCGAGCCAATCCTCCAGCCATTTGATCGAATAGTCGCCGTTCAGCACGTCCGGCTCGCGCAGCAGCGCCTCGTGGAGCGGGATCGAGGTCTTGACTCCGTCGATCACCATTTCCTCCAGCGCGCGGCGCAGGCGCATGATGCACCCTTCGCGGGTGCGGCCATAGACGATCAGCTTGGCGATCAGCGAATCGTAATAGGGCGGGATGCGGTAGCCGGCATAAAGGCCGCTATCGACCCGCACATGCATTCCCCCGGCCGCGTGGTAGGCGGTGACGAGCCCGGGCGAGGGGGCGAAGGTGAACGGGTCCTCGGCATTGATCCGGCACTCGATCGCATGGCCCTTGAACTCGATCTCCTCCTGCCGGAACGATAGCGGCTTGCCGTCGGCGATGCGGATCTGCTCGCGCACCAGATCGACGCCAGTGATCGCCTCGGTCACCGGGTGCTCGACCTGGAGCCGGGTGTTCATCTCGATGAAGTAGAACGCGCCGTTTTCCCACAGGAACTCGATCGTGCCGGCGCCGCGATAGGCCATGCCCGCCATCGCCCTGGCGACCGCCAGCCCCATGCGCTCGCGATCTTCCGCCCCGAGCACCGGAGAGGGGGCCTCCTCCAGCACCTTCTGGTGACGACGCTGGAGCGAGCAGTCCCGCTCCCCCAGATGGACCGCGTTGCCGCGTCCGTCGCCGAACACCTGGAACTCGATGTGGCGCGGATTGCCGAGATACTTTTCCAGATAGATGGTGTCGTCGCCGAACGCGGCCTTGGCCTCGTTCTTGGCCTGACGCATCAGGCTGTCGAGCATTTCCGGGCCGGGCACCACCTTCATGCCGCGCCCGCCGCCGCCGCTGGCGGCCTTGACCAGCACCGGATAGCCGATGCTGGCCGCGATCGCCTCCGCCTCCTCGATCGAGGACACCGCGCCGTCCGATCCGGGGACCAGCGGCAGGCCCAGCGCGGCGGCGGTGCGCTTGGCCTCCACCTTGTCGCCCATGGTGCGGATATGTTCGGGCTTGGGGCCGATCCAGACGATGTCGTGCGCTTCCACGATCTCGGCGAACTGCGCGTTCTCCGACAGGAAGCCGTAGCCGGGATGGATCGCATCGGCGCCCGAGATCTCGGCGGCGGAGATGATCGCGGCGGTGTTGAGGTAGCTGTCGGCCGCAGCAGGTGGCCCGATGCAGATGGCGTGGTCGGCGAGGCGCACATGCATCGCCTCGGCATCGGCGGTGGAATGCACCGCGACCGTCTCGATCCCCATCTCGTGCGCGGCGCGATGGATGCGCAGCGCGATCTCGCCGCGATTGGCGATCAGCAGGCGGGTGATGGTCATTGCGTCAATTGACCACCATCAGCGGCTGGTCGAACTCCACCGGCTGCGAATTGGCGACCAGAATCGCGCGCACGGTGCCGTCGGTCGGGGCGATGATCGGGTTCATCACCTTCATCGCCTCCACGATCAGCAGCGTGTCGCTGGCCTTGACGCTGTCGCCGACTTTGACGAACGGTTCCGCGCCGGGTTCCGCAGAGAGATAGACGGTGCCGACCATCGGGGAGCGGATCGCGTCGGCCGGGACGCTGCCATCGGGCGCGGCGAGCGGGGGGGCAGCCGCCTCCGCCGGAACCGCGGCCACGGGCGCCGCAGCCATGGCGACCGGCGCGGCGGTGCGGGCGACGCGGATGCGGCGGTCGCCTTCGACCACCTCGATCTCGGTCAGGCCGCTATCGGCGAGCATCTCGGCCAGCTCTCGCACGAGGGCCGGATCAATGGTCATTCGGGTGGTGGCACGCTTGCTGGTGCCTTCGTCTGCGGCCATGCGAACCCCTGTAGCGATGACGACGGGCCGGCGCTATGAGGATTGCGGCCCCGCAAGGCAAGGGCCGCGCGGCGAGGACCGGGGGCAAGTGGCGCGCGGCCGCCGGTCGGCTA
>JACIYY010000179.1 GCA_014359685.1 Porphyrobacter sp.
CCGCGCCAGTCGGCCGCGCCGACCTGCCAGCGCTGCCCGCGCCAATGCTCGAAGCTCTCGAGGTATTTCTCGTAGGCGTCGCCCCGCCCGGCCATGAACAGCAGCGATCCGCGCGCACGGCCGAGCGGCGCGGGCCAGTCGAGCTGGCGGATCGCGTGCCCGTCCGGCGCCGCCCAGCGCCCCTCCCGCGCACCCTCGGGGATCGCGCGGGGATCGAAGCGGCTCGCCAAGGCGTCGACCGATGAACTGACAGCGCCCTCCCGCCGGATCCCGCCGGCCCAAGTGGTTACCGGATGGCAAGCAATCGCCGCTAGCCGCGGGTCCGGATCGCCGGGAGATCGCCGCCATGCCCAATGCCCTGCTGACCTACGGCCTGCTGGCGGCGCTGGCAATCGCGCTGGCCGTGGCGGCAGCGACCGACATCGCCACCCGCAGGATCAGCAACCGCCTCAGCGCCGCGATCGCTCTGGCCGCGCCGCTGTTCTGGTGGGCGAGCGGATTGTCGCTGTGGCCGGGCGTGGCGGTGCAGCTGGCGCTGGCGGCGGTCACGCTGGCGCTGTGCGCGGGCCTGTTCGCGATCCGGGCAATGGGCGGCGGCGACGTCAAGCTGCTGGCCGCGCTGGCCTTGTGGATCGAACCGGCGGCCTTCGCCCGGCTGGTGGTGGCGATGGCGCTGCTGGGCGGGGTGCTGACGCTGCTGATGATCGCCGGGGGCGGCAGGCGTCGTGGCCGAAAGCCGCTGGCGGTTCCCTATGGCGTCGCCATCGCCGCCGCCGGGCTGTGGGTGCTGGCGAGCGGAGCGCTGGGGCCGGAAGGCGCCGCACCGATCGCCGGTTGAACCCGATTTTAACCATTCGCGCCGTAGCGGATGCCCATCGCACGCATGTCGAAAGGCGCTGGTCGCAATGGACCGCAAGAAGCTGTTTCTCCTGGTCGCGGCCCTGGTCGTGGCGCTCGGCACCGCGCTGGCCGCGCGCAGCCTGTTCGCCGGTGCCGCCAGCCCCACGGCGGGCGCCGTGCAGGCACCGCAGCCGCAGGGGCCGCGCGTGCTGGTCGCCCGGCGCGCGCTGCCGGCCGGCACGATCCTCACCGCCGATGCGGTCGATTTCCAGCTGTGGCCGCAGGGCATGGTGCAGGATGTCTACTATATCGACGGGGAGACCGACATGACGCGGCTGCTGGGCACGGTGGTGCGCCATCCGGTCACTGCGGGGGAGCCGGTGACGCGTGGCGCGCTGGTGGCCCCCGGCGATCGCGGCTTCCTGGCGGCGGCGCTCGGGCCGGGGATGCGCGCGGTGACGGTCGAGGTCTCGGCCAGGACCGGGGTCGCCGGCTTCGTCTTTCCCGGCGACCGGGTGGACATCATGCTGACCCAGACGGTGGAGGGCGATGGCCCGCCGCTGAAAGCGACGGAGACGATCCTGCGCAATCTGCGCGTGCTGGCCACCGACCAATCGACCGAGACCACCACCGGAGAGGACGGCAAGACGCTGGTGCGGGAGTTCCGCACCGTGACGCTGGAAGTGACGCCCAAGATCGCCGAGAAGATCGCCGTTGCACAGACGATCGGCACGCTGGGCCTGTCGCTGCGCTCGATCGCGGACAGCCACACCGATCTCGACCGCGCCATCGCCACAGGCGAGATCGACCGGCCCGACAATGCCTCGCCCGAAGAGGCGGCGCGGCTGCTGCGCTCCGCCACCGCGCGGCCGCAGGACGGCTCCAGCTCCTTCGTCACCGGCGGCGACGTGTCGCGCTTCCAGCGCACCTCCATGCCCCGGCAGGCGCGGGCGGCCTCCGCCATGCCCGCGCCGATCCCGCAGCAGACGATTGTCACCACCACGCAGAGCGGCGATCCGCAGCCCGCTGCGCGATCCGGCCCGACCGTCCTCGTGACGCGGGGCAAGACCACCTCGATCGTATCGGTGGGCCGCTAGGCGTTGATCGCCTCCGCCCCGTTTCTCCGCTCACCGTCAAGGATCGCGCGATGCACCGCCGCCTCGTCACCACCATCCTGACCGTCGCCTGCGTGCTGACGCCGCTCGCCTCGATCCCCGCTTCGCCCGCAAGGGCGCAGGCCGTTCTCGCCCCGCAGCAGGAGATCGTGCTGTCGATCGGGCGCGGCGAGCTGGTCACCGTGCCCGGCGCGATGGCCGAAGTGTTCGTCGCCAGTGATGTGATCGCCGATGTCGAGATCAAGTCGCAGCGCCAGCTCTACGTCATGGGCCTCGCCGGGGGGGAGACCACCGTCTATGCCAGCGATGCGGCGGGCAACGTCGTGTGGTCGGCCAATGTCCGCGTCGGCTCCAACCTCGACAGCCTCGACCAGATGCTGACGCTGGCGATGCCCGATGCCCGGATCAGCGTCGCGACGATGGGCACCGGCACCGTCCTTTTGACCGGCACCGTCGCCGCGCCGGAGGATGCGGCCGAGGCGCAGCGGCTGGTGGAAGCCTTCATCGGGGAAGGCGCCAACGTGATCGCGCGGCTGCGGATGGCGACGCCGTTGCAGGTCAACCTGCGGGTGCGCTTCGCGGAGGTCAACCGCTCGCTGATCCGAACGCTGGGCGCGAACCTTGCGACCTATGACCACAGCAGCGGCTTCCGCTTCGGCGTCGGCACCGGCCGCAGCCTGTCCAACGAAGCCTGGATCCCGGACGGGCCGCTGGTGGTCGGATCGGACGTGAAGCGCGTGCTCCCCGATGGATCCACGATCAACGGGCCGGGCGTCGCTACCGCCAATAACGGCACCACCATCGCCGGACTCGGCCGGTTCCTCGGGCTCGACCTGCTCGGCGCGCTGGACCTCGGCGAACGCGAGGGACTGGTCACCACCCTGTCGGAGCCCAACCTGACCGCTCTGTCGGGCGAAACTGCGGAGTTCCTGGCCGGCGGCGAGTTCCCGATCCCGCTCAGCCAAGGCCTCGGAACCACGACCATCGAATACAAGAAATACGGCGTCAGCCTCGCCTATTCACCGACCGTGCTGGCCAGCGGCCGGATTTCGATCCGGGTCCGCCCGGAAGTGTCGGAACTGTCGGCCCAGGGGGCGGTGACGATCAACGGCTTCCAGGTCCCCGCGCTGACCACCCGCCGCGCCGAAACGACAGTGGAGCTGGGCTCCGGCCAGAGTTTCATGATCGCCGGGCTGATGAGCAACAGCTCGCAGCACGCGATCGACCGCACGCCGGGGCTGGGCGAAATGCCGATCCTGGGCAATCTGTTCCGGTCCACCGAGTTCCAGAGGGGCCAGACCGAGCTGGTGATCGTGGTCACCCCCTATCTGGTCCGCCCGGTCGACGACAGCGAGATCCGCCTGCCGACCGACGGGTTCCGCACCCCGAGCGTGGCCGAGCAGCTGATCCTCAACCGCCGCCATGCGGGCGACAGCGGGGCCGAACGGCCGATGCCGCGCGCCGCCGAGGACGCGCCGGCCGCGGCCGATCCGGCACCGGGCCAGCCGGCGCCAACCGCCGTGCCGGAACCCGGCTTCACCCTCTACTGAAAGGGACGATCATGACCGCTTTCCGCCTGCCCGCGCTGGCCCCGATCATCGCCCTCTCGCTGGGCCTGGCGCTGCCGGGTTGCACCGGCGGCGCCGTCGCCAACCGCTCGCTCGACAGCATTCACCAGCCGGTGGTCGAGACCAGCACCCAGACGCTCGACCTCGTGGCCGGCGCGGGCGGGCTGCCGGTCCCCGAACAGCGCCGGCTCGCCGCCTGGTTCGAGGCGCTGGACCTCGGCTATGGCGACCGGATCGCGCTCGAAGACGCAGGCGCCGGTGCCGAGGCTGACGCGCGGGTGCGGCAGGCCGTCGAAGCGCTCGCCAGCCGCCACGGCCTGCTGGTGGACAGCGCCGCTGCGCCGGTCACGCCCGGCCCGCTCACGCCCGGCTTCGTGCGCGTCGTGGTCAGCCGCAGCCGGGCCTTCGTGCCCGGCTGCCCCGATTGGTCGGGCTCCTCCGCCAGCACGCTCAGCAACGGCACCTCGCCCGGCTACGGCTGCGCGGTGAACGGCAACCTGGCGGCGATGATCGCCGATCCGCGCGACCTGCTGGAAGGCGCGCAAGGCAGCGGCCAGACCGCCGTGATGACCTCCAACAAGGCCATCTCCAGCTATCGCGAACAACCCAACACGGCCGTTGACGGCCTGGCGCAGACCGTTTCCGAAGAGGAGTGAGGGCATGAATGCAGCCTGGAAGCCGGGCCTCGGCCAGCGCGATCCGTTCGCCGCCTTCCTCTGCGACGAGGCGACGCTGGCGCTGCTGCGGCCGGTCGCGACAGATCTGGGGCTGGTGGCGGAGAAATGCGTCATCGGCGGCCTGCGCGCGGCAATCCAGTCGCTGGCGGTGTCCGCGAGTCCGGCGATCCTGCTGGTCGACCTGTCCGATTCCAGCGATCCGCTGAACGAGATCGGCGGCCTGGCGGAGGTGTGCGAGCCGGGCACCGTGGTGATCGCGCTCGGCCGCGTCAACGACGTGCGCCTCTACCGCCACCTGATGGCCAGCGGCATCCACGATTACCTGCTGAAGCCGGTCACCGGCGCCCAGCTCAGCGACGCGCTGCAACAGGCGAAGGACACGCTGCTGGCCCCCGCCGCCACCGGCCCGGAGGCCGCCCACTCGCACCACGCCACGGCGCTGATCGGGATTCGCGGGGGAGTCGGCGCCTCCACCCTTGCCACCTCGCTGGGGTGGCTGTTCAGCACCGCCCACCGCCGGCCGACCGCTCTGCTGGACCTCGACGTCCATTTTGGCAGCGCCGCGATCAGCCTGGACCTCGAGCCCGGGCGCGGGCTGGTCGATGCGATCGCCAATCCCGGCCGGATCGACGGATTGTTCATCGAACGCGCGATGATCCGCGCCAATGATCGCCTCGCGATCCTGTCGGCAGAGGCCCCGATCGACACGCCACTGGTCAATGACGGCGCGGCCTATCTCCATTTGCAGGAGGAGTTCCGGCACAGCTTCGACCTGACGGTGATCGACATGCCGCGTGCCATGCTGATCAGCCACCCGCATTTGCTGGCGCAGGTCAACACCGTGGTTCTGGTGACCGAGCTGACGCTGCCCTGCGCCCGCGACACGATCCGCATCCTGTCATGGCTCAAGCAGCACGCGCCCGGCGCCCAGCCGCTGGTGGTGGCCAACAAGGTGCCGCCGGGCACTGCCGAGATCGCCAAGGGCGACTTTGAATCCTCGATCGAACGCAGCATCGACCACCTGATCCCGGCCGATCCGAAGAGCGCGACGGCGGCGGCCAAGCTGGGCAAGACGCTGGCGGAAGTGGCGCAGGCCGGCAGGACCGGCGCCGCGTTGCGCGCGCTGGCCACGGCGATCCTCGGCGCGGCGGAACAGGCCGGGGCCGACCCGCCCCCGCCCGCCGCCCGGTCGCTGCTGGACCGGTTCGACATCAAGGGCTTGCTGGCGAAGAAGCAGTCCACGTCATGATCGCCGGCCCCGCTACAATTTCGGACAGCCGGTGAGTCCGCTGCTGCCCGTCCTGCTGTTCGCCGCGATGCTGGCCCTGCTTACGGCCGGTTACGTCCTGTTCGCGCAAGGAGCGGCCGACAAGGAGGGCCGCCGACGGCTGCAGGCGGTGCGGCTGCGCCATTCGCAGAGCACCAGCGACCGGGTCGAGGCGCAGCTGAAGAAGGCCATCGCCGCCCGCCGCCCGCGCCAGGACAGGCTGGCCGGGTCCGGCTCCCGCGCCGAGGCGCTGGCGCTGCGGCTGGGGCGGACCGGCCGGTCGTGGACCGTGCGCCAGTATCTCTACGTCTCCGGCGGCATCGCGCTCGCGGTTGCGGGTCTGGTCTATCTGCGCACGGGGTCCGGTATGCTTGCGCTGGGCGTGGGGGTGTTCGCGGGCGCCGGGCTCCCGCACATGATCGTGGGCCGACTGATCGGCCGCCGGATCGCCGCCTTCAACGCGCGCTTTCCTGACGCGCTGGAGCTGCTGGTGCGCGGCCTGCGCTCGGGCCTGCCGGTGGGGGAGACGCTGAAGCTGATCGCCGGCGAAATCCCGGGCCCGGTGTCGGAGGAGTTCAGGCAGGTGGTGGAGCGGATGCGGATCGGCCAGACGATGGACGATGCGCTGCAAAGCGCTGCCGACCGGCTGGGGACGCCCGAGTTCCAGTTCTTCGTCATCACCCTTGCGATCCAGCGCGAGACCGGCGGCAATCTGGCCGAAACGCTGGCCAACCTCGCCGACGTGCTGCGCAAGCGCGCGCAGATGAAGCTGAAGATCAAGGCGATGAGCTCGGAATCCAAGGCGTCCGCCTATATCGTGGGCGCGCTGCCGTTCATCGTCTTTGCGCTGATCTGGTCGGTCAATCCCGACTATCTGGCGCCCTTCTTCACCGACGAACGCCTGATCGTCATCGGCTTGGGCGGCGCGGTGTGGATGGCGCTCGGCGCATTCGTGATGGGCAAGATGGTCAGCTTCGAGATCTGACGGATACAAGATGACGGACAAGGGCCAGCTGCCATGATCACCCCGCCCTCCGGCCCCACCCTGCTGGGCATCGATGTGGTGCTTGCCGGCACCGTTCTGGCGGGAATCGCCGCGGCGGCGATGGTGCTGGCGATCTACGCGGCGGTGACGGTGCGCGATCCGATGGCCCGGCGGGTGAGGAGCTTGGCCGCCCGGCGGGAGGAGCTGAAGGCCGGTCTGCTCGCGCGGCCCAACGCCAGGCGGCACAGCCTTCTGCGCCGGACCCGGACCACCGACCGGATCCGCGAGGCGCTGGCCAGCATGAAGGTCCTGCAGGACAGCCAGATCAGCGCCATCCAGCAGAAGCTGGCCCATGCCGGCTATCGCAACAAGGAGCTCGCAGTGACCGTGATCCTGGCGCGCATGGTGCTGCCGATCGTGCTGGGCCTCACCGCCGTGGTGCTGGTCTACGGGATCGAGATCTACCCCGAATGGGGGGCGTTCAAACGCTTCCTCGCCTTTGCCGCGGCGATCCTGGCCGGCTACAAGGGGCCGGAGCTCTACCTCAGCAACAAGGCCGGCAAGCGGACCCAAGCGATCCGCAAGGGCCTGCCCGATGCGGTGGACCTGCTGGTGATCTGCGCCGAGGCGGGGCTGACGGTGGACGCCGCCTTCAACCGCGTCGCGCGCGAGCTGGGCCGCGCCTATCCCGAGCTGGGCGACGAATTCGCCCTGACCGCGATCGAGCTGTCGTTCCTGACCGAGCGGCGGCAGGCATTCGAAAACCTCGCCTACCGCGTCGATCTGGATGCCGTGCGCGGGGTAGTGACGACGATGGTCCAGACCGAACGCTACGGGACGCCGCTCGCCTCGGCGCTGCGAGTGCTGGCCGCCGAATTCCGCAACCAGCGGATGATGCGCGCGGAAGAAAAGGCCGCCCGGCTGCCGGCGATCATGACCGTGCCGCTGATCCTGTTCATCCTGCCGGTGCTGTTCGTGGTCATCCTCGGCCCGGCGGCCTGCTCCATCGCCGACAACTTGGTCGGCGATCCCGGCGCGGGCTGACGACGAAGCGATGTCCAGGGACGCGGGGCAGGGAGTCGGTTACGCCCTGCCCCGGCTTTTCTTTTTCGACCGATTCAGCACGTGTTTCCGCGCGCCATCTTCATTGTGCGGCCGCAGCGGCCACCGCACGTCAGCATGTGCATGATGCCCGAGATCATCAAGGACCTCCTGCGTCGGCGGAGGTTCTCTCAATCAATGTGCAAACCGATTCTCCAGGCGATGATCGGGTTTGGCCCCGCGCGGCGGGTGGCAATCCAGCCGCAGCGGCCCTATCCCGCCGCCGCGCGGCGCAGCCGGTCGTTGATCGCCGCGCCCTCGCCCGCCGCGGGGACCGGGGCGACGGCGATGCGCGGCTGCGGCGATGCCGCCGCGCGGTGCAGGCAGGCATAGAGCCGCGCCGCCGCCTCGGCCGGATCGCCGCTGGCCGACAAGGTGGTATCGCCGGGGATGGCGCCAAAGCCGATCATGTATTCGCCCGGCAGCGGGGCGCTCGCCTCCAGTCGCAGCGGCTTGCCCGGCGAATAATGGCGCGCCAGCTGGCCCGGCGCCTCGATCCGCGCGGCGCCTTCCTCCACCGACAGAGGCGTCGCCGGGCCCAGTTCCCCGGCCAGCGCCGCCTCCACGATCGGGCCGGGGCGCAGCAGCTGCCAGCCCTGCGGCCGCAGCGCGACGATGGTCGATTCCATCCCCCGCTGACACGCCCCGCCATCGAGGATCGCCGCAGGGCCCGCCCCCAGCGAGGCGGCGACGTGACCGGCCTGGGTTGGACTCAACGCACCGCTGCGATTGGCCGATGGCGCGGCCAGCGGCAGGCCCAGCCGATCGAGCACCGCCGCGATCACCGGATGCGAAGGCTGGCGCAAGGCGACGGTCGCCAGGCCGGCGGTCACCGCCGGAGCCAGCACTGCGCCCGGCCGGATCGGCAGCACCAGCGTCAGCGGACCGGGCCAGAAGCGCGCCGCCAGCCGTTCGGCCCGCGTATCGACCTCGGCCAGATCGCGCGCCATCGCCAGCGAGGCAACATGGACGATCAGCGGGTTGAAGCCGGGCCGGCCCTTGGCGCGATAGATCGCCGCCACCGCCGCCGGGCTGTCGGCGCGGGCGGCGAGACCATAGACCGTCTCGGTCGGGAGCGCGACCAGCTCGCCTGCGCTGAGCAGCGCCACCGCGCGCGCGATGCCGTGCTCGTCCCCGCTCAGCCGCTCGCATCGCTTGTCGCTCATCGCCGGACCCTATAGGCGGGGCGGCGATGGAACGCCACGACGCCGACCCCGCCCGGCCGATCCTGGCCCGGATCGCCGCCGCGCTGGAGCGGCTTGCGCCGCCCCCGCCGCCCGCGCCCGACTGGCTCGCCCACCCGGCCTATGTCTGGACCGGCGCCGCCACCCGCGCGGTGCCCCGCATCGATGCTCCGCCGCTCGCGCTGCTGCGCGGGATCGAGGCGCAGAAGCAGGCGGTGACCACCAATGTGCTGCACCATGCGCGCGGCCATGCGGCGCATGACATGCTGCTGTGGGGCGCGCGCGGCATGGGCAAGTCGGCGCTGCTGCGCGCGGCCGTGGCGGCGGCGCAGGACGAGGAACCCGGACGCCTGGCGCTGGTGCAGGTCGGCAGCGATGCGGTGCCGCGAATCGCCGATGAACTGGGCAGGCAGCGCAGGCAACAGCGCTACTCCATCGAGGAGCTGGAGCAGGAACACGTGATCATGCGCAACG
>JACIYY010000018.1 GCA_014359685.1 Porphyrobacter sp.
GAGGTCGAGCGGGCCGAACGCGGCGCGGTGGACCTGCGCAAGGATTTGGACCGCGATCGGGACTATCGCGAGGAATAGGCCCGGCGCAGCGCCGCCACCGCAGCGCCGACCCACCCCGGACCCGGCGGAGCGCCGCTTCGCCCCCCTCCGCGCCGATGCGCCCACGGGCCTGCCTTTTCGGGGATGGGAAGATTGCCGGAGGTGCCCACCGCCGACGGGCCGATCGGCCTCGGCCCAGAGGGTGACGTGGGGGGAGGGGAGATTGTGGCGGAAGGAACACCGGAGCGGGTGGTGACGGTGGCGCGGCCTTGTGCTGGGAGGTATTTGCGGCCGAGGCTGGGCCGCTCGCCGCGATCTTGTTGAATGCGCTGGAGAACGGGCGTGGCGAGATAGTGATCGAAGCCGCCGGAGTAGATCAGTGGCCAGCTGGCCTCTAGCGAAGATCAGCTTGCGTGGGGATCGGCCTGAGCAGGTGCGTTCGTCAATCAGAGTTAAACTCGTCCGCTGAGGTCGTCACCGGACGAACATTTCCGCCGGGGATTGAATAAAGCGTGTATTGTAGGCTTTGGTACAGATATCCCTCGCCGCTGTAAACGTTAAAGTATTCCTTCGCTAAGTACTCGGGATCAGGAAATTCTGATCCGGTTATATCGCCAGCGAAAAAAGAGCATTCACTGTCCAGTTCATTTCCAGTATCGACTTGGAACTCGTATTGCCCATCTTTAATGCCTTCAATTGAAGCACTCTGACCTTGTTCGATATAAAAGGATGCGTATGTGCTGCCGTCAACGGCGTCGCGAACTTTGACAATGGCGTTTCCTGACGATCCATTGTCAATTTCAAGAACATGGCCCTCAGAAACGAGATTTTCTGCACCTGAAAGTACAGTCCCGTTAGAAGGTGGCGTCGCGCACGTCGCAAGCGGTGTCGCAATAACTGGCGCCGAAGGTTGATCGAGTTCGAAGCCTCCTGCGGTATCAATGCTTGTGTAATCAGATGCTGCCTCTCGTTGCTCTGGTTCGAACCGGGAAGGGGGCGGGTCGTGATTGGCAACAAGGAACGCTGACAAAACAAAAGGCAAGAAAAACAGAATTGCTAGGCGAAGAGGGGCTTGAGAACGGACAGCGCCCCAAGGATCCTTGAGTTCACCCGCGGGCTTGAAGCCGTTTGATCGGCAAAGTACTGTTATCTCAGCTGCTGCTGTTGCGATCTCTCGGTTTTGCGACTTAAGCAGCTTCTCCGCTAAACCATAGGCCAGTGCAATGTGATTGCTTTGCAGAAATGCATTCACATTGTGCCATGCGAGCACATCGTTTTGCGAAGCATCTTGCCGCCCGCCCAACGCGTTGTGGAATCCGTTTCCCAAGGTCAAAAGTGGTCCCCATGGGATACCCCACCAACCCAGCAGAGATGTGATAACGGTCGACTTCAGAGCAACCGACTTCGCACAGGGTGCGCAGAAGATTCCTTGGACCGGAACCCGCGTCGTGAAAAAAAGGAAGCTATACACATTCCGAAATATCAAGTATCTCGGTTGAGCCGTTATCTTATGGCAAGATCTGCAGATAAGTGGGTTGAAATTATTGAGGGTATCATTGCGGTTTTCTTGGGCCTCGCCCGATTCAGCGTCGTAAGATGCTCTTTTCTGCGGATCGCCGAGGATGTGGTAAGCTTCGTTTATCTCTCTAATCTCTTGGCCGCTTCCCGAACCGCCCCTGTCCGGATGATGCTGCCTGACCAGGTGACGATAAGCGGCCTTAATTTCGCTGGCGCTCGCGGTCGGTGGGACGTCTAGCCGCGCATAGTACCCTCGTTTGTCTCGCTCCATCGGGACCCCACGCCGAGGCTTCGATCGCGTGTCGCGCCGTTTAGCCCTCCGAATAAAACTATCACCCACCATCCGAACGCACAACCAGATCACGTTTGAGGCCCGCCACCCCCTTCCCTACACCCCCCATCCCATGCCTCGCTCCGGTTCCCTGCATCTGCTGCACAGGTGAACCATGCCCGACCTCCCGCTCGCCACCGCCGCCGCCGGCCCCGCCATCCCGCCGCTGTTCGACGCCCGCCGCCAGGCGGCGTTCTGCGAGGCGCTGGCGCAGCATGGCAATGTCCGGCTGGCCTGCAATGAGGCCGCGATCTCGCCGCAGACCGCCTATCGCGCCCGCCGCGCCTCGGCCGATCTGGCCGCCTGCTGGGATGCCGCGCTGGTCCTCGCCCGCTCCCATGCCGAGGCCGAGCTTGCCGACCGCGCGCTCAACGGGGTGGAGGAGCCGGTGTTCTATCATGGCGAGCAGGTCGCCACCCGCCGCCGCTACGACAACCGCCTGCTGCTGGCCCATCTGGCCCGGCTCGACCGGCTGGCCGATCGGGTCGACCCGCGCGCCGCGACCGCCTTCGATGCGGCGCTCGATGCGCTGGGGGAAGGGCGGGCGGTGACGCAAGCGGGCGGAGTGCTCGGCCCGCCGGCGCCGCAGCCCGAGGAGCTTCCGCCCGTCACCCGCCGCCTGCTGGCGATGGAGGCGGCGCGCCCCGCCGACGCCCCGCCGATGCGCTCCCTGGGCGATCTCGGGAAGGTCGAGGCCGCCCAGCTCGCCGCCTTCGAGGCCGGCGAGCCCGAATGGTGGCTGGTCGCGCCGGGGCCGCGCCGCGATCATGCAGCGAAGGGGGCAGGGCAGGGGACAGGGCAGGGGACAGGCCAAGCCGCTGCGCCGAAACCGCGCCACGATGCCGGACACGATCCCGCACCGATCGCATGGCCCGACCCCGGCCCAACCACCCGCGCCATGGCGGAGGCCATCGCCAGAGCCGCACCATTCCCAGGCCAGGAATTCTCACGCCAGGACCGTGTTCCAGGTGTTCCAGGTGTTCCAGCCGTTCCCGCCGGCCCCCGCATCGCCGCCGTCGCGCCCGACCCGCTGCGCCGCTTCCGCCCCCCGCGCCCGCCCCGCTGACGCGCGAAACCGCGCCGCGAGACCGCCGGATCGGCAGGCCGATGAGCGGCCCTAGCGCCCTTGCGCCCGCCAGCGCCGGACCGTGCGCTCGACCTGTTCCAGCTCGCCGCCGCCCTCGCTCCACAGCGCGACGAAGGACGGGTCGGCGGAGGCCGGGCGGCGCGCCGGTTCCAGATCGTCGAAGCGCACCCGCATCGGCACGCTGACCCCTTCGCCGCAGATGATGCCTTCGCGGTTGCGCAGCGCGCTGATCGAATCGAGGAAGCCGCGCGCCCCTTCGGGCATCGCCGCCCGGACAAAGGCCTGATCGCGCTCGTTGTTGAGGCGCAGCGAGATGATCGTGCCGCATTGCGACAGCACCCCTTCGGCAAGGTCCGACGGGCGCTGAGTCACCAGCCCCAGAGAGATGCCGTATTTGCGCCCCTCCTTGGCGATCCGCGACAGGACCCGGCCGACCGACGAGCTGTCGGCATGCTTTTCGTTGGGGACGTAACGGTGCGTCTCCTCGCACACCAGCAGGATCGGCCGGGTGCGTTCGTGCCGCGACCAGATGGCAAAGTCGAACACCATCCGGCTCAGCACCGCGACCACGGTGGCGGTGATGTCCGACGGCACGCCCGACACGTCGATGATCGAGATCGGCCGCCCGTCGCCCGGCATGCGGAAGATGCGGGCGAGGAATTCGGCCATCGTGTCCCCCACCAGCATGCCGGAGAACATGAACTGATAGCGCGGATCGCCCTTCATCTCGTCGATCTTGCTGCGGATGCGCAGGAACGGCGCGCTGGAGGTCGCCTTCTCCAGCTTGCCCATGTCCTCGGCGATGGTCTTGGTCAGGTCGCTGAGCAGATAGGGGATCGGCGAATCGACGGTGATCCGCCCCACCTCCTCGGCCAGCCGGTTGCGCGAACGGGCCTGCAACAGGCATTTGGCGAGGATCTCGGCATCCTCGTGCCGCTCCGCGCCGGAGCTGGTGAGGAAGACCTCGCAATGCTCCTCGAAATTCATCAGCCAGTAGGGCATCTGCAGGTTGGACACGTCGAACACCGCGCCGCCATCGCGGAACGCGGCGGCATATTCGCCATGCGGGTCGATCATCACCACATGCCCCTGCGGTGCGCTGTCGCAGATGCGGTGGAGGATCAGCGCCAGCGCCGTCGACTTGCCGGTGCCGGTCGAGCCGAGCACCGCGAAATGCTTGCCCAGCAGCGGGTCGGTCAGCAGCGTCGCGGGGATCTCGGTGGTCGGATAGACGGTGCCGATGCGGATCGCCGGGCGGTCGTCGCCGGCATAGATCCGGCGCAGCTCGGCGGTGGAGGCGGGATGGACCGGGGCGCCGGGCAGCGGAAAGCGGGTCACGCCCCGCCGGAACGCCGCGATCTGCCCGCTGGCCGGGTCGATCTCCCCCTCGCCGATGAAGTCCAGTGTCGCCAGCACGCTTTGCTGGTCGCCGTCGCGGCGCCGGTCGCGGCGCTGGTCGCGCACGCTCGCCAGCAGCCAGCCGCCGGGCACGCCGATCTTCAGCTGGCTGCCGACCTGCCCGGCAATCGCGATCGCCGCATCGGCATCGCCGGCGCATTGGCCCAGCCGCGCCAGGTCGATCGCCGCCAGCGCCCCGGCGCCGCCGATCTCCAGCACCGATCCGATCGCCAGCGCGGCCGGACCCTGCGGCGCGGGCGCGAAACGGTCGAAGGCGGCAACGGGCAGTTCGGTCATCGTGCGGGGTGCTCGCGGAGGCAGGGCCGGTCCCTGCGCCTAGGCGAAGGGCGGTTAACAACCGGTAAGGCCCCCGCTCCCGCCGCCTCGCGCCTAGACCAGCGCGAACAGGCGCCCTGCGGCCCAGCCCATCAGCAGCGACAGCGCCACCACGGTCAGGCCATAGACCAGGCTGTTCTCGTCGGCCTGTTCGGCCACGAAGCGTTCGAACCCCTGCTTGCTGACCTCGACCTCGGCGATGGCGGAGGCGATCACCCGGCCGCGCGCGATGGCGAAGGTTTCGGCCGTGTAGCGCCCGGTGATGACGTTGGAGGGGACCGCGATCCGCGCCTGATAGAGCACGCCGCCGCTGATCGTCACCCCGTCGCTGCTCTCGGTATAGAGGCCCTGGCGGCGGCGCAGATCGACCAGCCCGGCGGTGAAGCGGGCCTGTTCCTCCATGTCGATGGCCCCGGCGGGCGACAGCTGGAGGTAGTCGAGCCCCAGCTCGTAGATCGCGGCGGTCAGCGGATCGACGATGGCATCGACCGGGCGCGAACTGGCCACCGCGAAGAAGGACGGG
>JACIYY010000180.1 GCA_014359685.1 Porphyrobacter sp.
TCTTGCTGGCGCCGCTGGCCGGCTGGCAGGTGCCGGATTTCCCGCTCAAGGGCGGCGAGATAGTGGCGCGCGGGGTTAATGCCGGGCCGCAGGTGGCGCGGCTGCTGCGCGCGGTCGAGGCGCGCTGGATCGCCGAGGGCTTCCCCCCCGCCGGTCGCGTGGCGGAGCTGCTGGACGCGGCGCTGGCGGAGCCCGACCGGCCGGGCTGAGCGGGCTTAATCCCAGCTTCATAACGGCTCGACGATCAGGGGCTTGCACCACCGTGCCTTCGCATGGTGCAATGCAGCGTCCTGCCATGGTGCAGGGCACCACGTTGGGTGGGGCGGCGCATCGTCGTGCGATGATCGCCCCTGCGGGTCTGGCAATCGCCATCCGTCGCGCCATGTCGCGCCCGCTCATGCCGTCCGGACGTCGCTTGCGGCGCCCCCGGCTCGACCGCCTGAATGGAGAGAAATGGATGATCTTTAAGAGCTTCACCGCCGCCGCAGCGCTTGCCTGCGCCACCTTTGCCGCTCCGGCGCTGGCCCAGGACGCGGGCGCCGGTACCGCAGCGGGATCGGGCGTAACGGTCGGCGCCACCGTCTATGGGCCCCAGGGCGGCGTGGTCGGCACGGTCAAGCGGGTCGCGGGCGACAATGTCGTGCTCGACACCGGCACGATGGAAGCCACCGTCCCGGCCAGCTCGCTCGGCGCCGGCGAAAACGGCCCGACCATCGGCTGGACCAAGGCCGACCTCGAAGCCGCGATCCTCGCCGCGCAGCAGGACGCCGCCGCCGCGCTGGACGCGGCGCTGACCGCCGGCACCTCGCTCTACAGCCTCGACGGCATCGTCGTCGGCACCGTGACCGAGGTGAACCCCGAAGGCATGGTCGTGGTCGAACACACCAGCGCCGGCCCGATCCAGCTGCCCAAGGACCAGATGCGGCTGCAAAACGGCAATCTGACCCTGCTCGTCAACGCCGCCGATCTGGCGGCCGCCGTGTCGGCCCAGACCGGCGCCGCGCCAGCCGCCACCGCCGATGCGGCCGCGACGACGCAGACCGAAGCCGGCCTCTGACCGCCGGAACACGCCACCCAGGGGGCCGGACGCCACGCGGCGCTCCGGCCCCCTACGTCATGGCATGACTACACGCTCGGCATTGATCCGCCCGATCTACCCGAAGCGGGCCGGGGCGTAGAGCGCGGGATCGAGCGTGGCGGTCATCGCGTCGGGCGGATGGCCCAGCAGCAGCTGCGCGGCCAGACGGGCGGCGGCCGGAGCGGTCTGGATGCCGAAGCCGCCCTGCCCGGCGAACCAGAAGAATCCCTCCACCCGTGGATCGAACCCGTAGACCGGCAGCCGGTCGGGCGCGAAGCTGCGCAGCCCGGCCCAGCGGCGCTCGACCCCGGCCACGCGCCAGTCGACCACCTGCTGGAAGCGGTCGATGGCGATCGCCACGTCCCATTCCTCGGGCGCGGCATCGCAGGGCGGGCTCGGCGTTTCGTCGTGCGGGCTGAGCCACAGACGGGCACCGTCGGGCTTGAAATAGAACCCGCCATTCAGGTCGAGCACCAGCGGCAGATCGGCGGGCGGCGCGGGATCGGTGCGGAGCTGGACGACGGTCCGCCGCAATGGCTGGATGCCGAGCGGGCGCGCCCCGGCCAGCGCCGCGACCGGATCGGCCCACGCGCCGGCGGCATCGACCAGCACCTCGACCAGCACCTCCGATCCGTCGGCGAAGCGCAGCCACCAGCCGGCGCCGGCGCGCTCGGCCGCATCGAGCGGGGCGCGGGTGCGGAGCACCGCGCCGCCGCGCCGGGCAAGGCTGAGATAGTGCTGGTGCAGCATCGCCACGTCGATGTCGGCGCAGGCCGGCTCGGCAATGGCGCGGGTCCAGTCCGGGCGCAGGCCGGGGATGCGCTGCTCCAGCGCCGGGCGGTCGAGCGGCACGATCGTCGCGCCGCTGCCGGCGAAACGATCGAGGAACGCCGCCACCGCCCTCTCGTCCTCCTCGCGCGCGAGATACAGTGCGCCGCGCGGAGCGAGCACGCCCAGCTCGCGCAGCGCCGGACCGGAGGCGAGAGTCAGCGGCACCACCTGCGGGCCGCCATAGCACTCCTCCCAGAAGGCGGCGGAGCGGCCGGTGGTGTGGTAACCGGGTTGCTCCTCGCCCTCGGCCAGCAGCACCCCGGCATGGGGAGCGAGCTCGGCGGCGAGGCTGGCCCCGGCCATGCCGGCGCCGATCACCGCGATGTCGAAATGCTCGCTCACCGCTCGCGCCCCCGTGGCACCGCGCCGTCCAGGAAATCGTCGATGGCGGCAAGCGCGCGGTCGCGCACCGGATCGACCTCGCGCAGGATCTCGTGCCGCGCCTCCGCGCCAAACCACAGGATGCGCGAATCGGGCAGGCGGGCGGCGGCGCGGGCGATGGCGCGGCGGCCGACCAGCCGGTCGGCACTGGTGGCGAACAGCAGCACCGGCACTCCGACGCGCTCCAGCACGCCGGGGCGCCTCAGAGCGGCGATCGAGCGCAGCGCGCCCGCCACCCAGCCCCAGCTTCCCGGCCCCATCACCAGTTCCGGCCGGGCCGCGCGCCACCACAGCTCGTCGGCATAGCGGGCATCGTCATGGGTCAGCAGCGCCTGCCGCCCGGCCGGCACCTGGCCGGGGCTCTCGCTCCACTTCCATGCCGGGCGCCGGGGATCGCCAAGCCGGACCATCGCGCCGGCCAGCGCCCGCTTGACGGGCAGCGGCAGCCTCTCGGGCAGGACGTCAAGCATCGGCGCCGACAGGACCAGCGCGGCGGGCGCCGGGTCGAGCGCCTGCTCCGCCACCGCGCGCAGCGCCAGATGGCCGCCCATCGAATGGCCGACCAGCACCGGCGGGCCGGGATGGCGTGCCGCCCATTGGCGCCAGAACGCGCCGAGATCGCTCACCCACAGGGCGAAATCGTCGACATGGCCGGTGGTCGGGTCGATCCCCAGCCGGCCCGAACCGGCCTGCCCGCGCCAGTCGGCCGCGCCGACCTGCCAGCCCTGCCCGCGCCAATGCTCGAAGCTCTCGAGGTATTTCTCGTAGTCGTCGCCCCGCCCGGCCATGAACAGCAGCGATCCGCGCG
>JACIYY010000181.1 GCA_014359685.1 Porphyrobacter sp.
ACGAAGCGGGTCAGCGAGCGGTCCCAATCGTCGAGCAGCTCCGCCGCGCGGGCCGAGCCGGTGTACAGCTTGTGTCGTTCGACCAGCACCCTCAGCCGCAGCGCATCGTGGCGCAGCATGTCGCCCATGCCGGCATCGTCCACGTTGCGGGCGCGCTGCTGCGGCAGGCCGGTGCCTTCGTCCTCGCCAGGGGCCGAATCGACCGTTTCGAGGTCGACCTGCGCCAGATTGCAGCGATCGCGGAAGGCCCCATCCTCGTCATAGACATAGGCGATGCCGCCCGACATTCCAGCGGCGAAGTTGCGCCCGGTGCGGCCGAGAACGCAGACCACCCCGCCGGTCATGTATTCGCAGCCATGGTCGCCGGTGCCCTCCACCACTGCCACCGCGCCCGAATTGCGGACCGCGAAGCGTTCGCCGGCGACGCCTGCGAAATAGGCCTCTCCCGCCACCGCGCCATAGAGCACGGTGTTGCCGACGATGATGTTGTCGGTCGCGTCGCGCAGAACGCCATGCGGCGGGCGGACGATCACCCGGCCACCTGACAGGCCCTTGCCGACATAGTCATTGGCATCGCCGACCAGGTCGAGCGTGACGCCGTGGGCGAGCCACGCGCCGAAGCTCTGCCCGGCGACCCCGGTGAAGTTGATCCGCAGCTGCTCGGGCTTCAGCCCGGCATGGCCGTGGCGCCTGGCGATGGCGCCCGACAGCATCGCGCCCACGCTGCGATTGACGTTGCGCACTGTGCGGTCGAGCACGATCGTCTCGTCGCCTTCGATGGCCCCCCTGGCGGCGGCGATCAGCTCGTTGTCGAGCGCGGCGGCGAGGCCGTGGTCCTGCCCGCGTGTATGGCGGAGCGGCGCGCCGGCGGCCACCGGCACGCGGTGGAGCACGCGCGAAAGGTCGATCCCTTGCGCCTTCCAGTGGCCGAGCGCCCGGCGCATGTCGATGCGGTCGACCCGCCCGATCATCTCCTCGACGGTGCGGAAGCCCATCTCGGCCATGATCTGGCGCAGCTCCTCGGCGACGAAGAAGAAGTAGTTGATGACGTGTTCGGGCTGGCCGGTGAAGCGCTTGCGCAGTTCCGGGTTCTGGGTCGCCACCCCGACCGGGCAGGTGTTGAGATGGCACTTGCGCATCATGATGCACCCGGCGGCGATCAACGGGGCGGTGGCGAAGCCGAACTCATCGGCGCCCAGCAGCGCCCCGATGGCGACGTCGCGCCCGGTGCGCAGCCCGCCATCGACCTGCACCGCGATGCGGCTGCGAAGATCGTTGAGGAGCAGCGTCTGCTGGGTTTCGGCGAGGCCGATCTCCCACGGGCTGCCGGCATGGGTCAGCGAGGTGAGCGGCGAGGCGCCGGTGCCGCCTTCGTAGCCGGAGATGGTGACATGGTCGGCCCGCGCCTTGGAAACGCCGGCCGCGACCGTGCCGACCCCGACCTCCGACACCAGCTTGACCGAGATGCGGGCCGCCGGATTGACGTTCTTCAGGTCGTGGATCAGCTGCGCCAGATCCTCGATCGAATAGATGTCGTGGTGCGGCGGCGGCGAGATCAGGCCGACGCCGGGCGTCGAGTGGCGGACCTTGCCGATCACCTTGTCGACCTTGTGGCCGGGCAGCTGCCCGCCCTCGCCGGGCTTCGCGCCCTGGGCCATCTTGATCTGGATGTCGTCGGCATTGACGAGATATTCGGTGGTCACGCCGAAGCGGCCGCTGGCGACCTGCTTGATCGCGCTGCGCATCGAATCGCCGCTGGGCAGCGGCACGTAGCGGTCCGGTTCCTCCCCGCCCTCGCCGGTGTTGGAGCGGCCGCCGATGCGGTTCATCGCGATCGCCAGCGTGGTGTGCGCCTCCCGGCTGATCGAGCCGAAGCTCATCGCCCCGGTGGAGAAGCGGCGGACGATCTGCTCCGCCGGCTCGACCTCCGACAGGTCGAGCGGCCGAAGCGCCCCGTCACCGGCCTTCTTCAGCTCCATCAGCCCGCGGATCGTCAGCAGGTGTTCGGCCTGTTCGTTGATCGAGCGGGCGAACTCCTGATAATTGTCGAACCGGTTGCCGCGCACCGCATGTTGCAGGTTGGCGACGCTGGCCGGCGTCCAGGCATGATCCTCGCCCCGCAGGCGATACTGATACATGCCGCCAACATCGAGCATCCGGCGATAGATCGGGTTGTCGCCATAGGCGGCGGCGTGGCGGCGCACCGTCTCCTCGGCGACCTCCTTCAGTCCGACCCCCTCGATGGTGGTGGCGGTGCCGGTGAAATATCTGTCGACAAAGGCGCTGGACAGCCCGATCGCGTCGAAGATCTGCGCCCCGCAATAGGACTGGTAGGTCGAGATGCCCATCTTGGACATGACCTTGCGGATGCCCTTGCCGATCGCCTTGATGTAGTTCCTGCGAACCGTCGCTGCATCGATCTGCGGCACCTTGGCGAGCCGGATCTGCTCGAGCGTCTCGAACGCCAGATAGGGGTTGATCGCCTCTGCGCCGTAGCCGGCGAGCACGCAGAAATGGTGGACCTCGCGCGCCTCGCCCGTCTCCACCACCAGCCCGGTCTGCATCCTCAGGCCCTGGCGCACCAGATGATGGTGAACGGCGGCGGTCGCCAGCGCGGCCGGGATCGGGATCCGCGCCGCGCTCTGCGCGCGGTCGGACAGGATCAGGATGTTGCGATCCTGCAGCACCGCCTCGGTCGCGGCCCAGCACATCTCCTTGATCGCCTGTTCCAGGCCGCCGGCCCCGGCCCGCGCGTCCCAGGTGATGTCGATCGTCTCGGTCCGGAAGGCGCCGTCGAGCGAGCTTTCGACCGAGCGGATCTTCTCGAGGTCCGTGTTGGTCAGGATCGGCTGGTCGACCTCCAGCCGGCGATGGGTGCCGGCATCGTGCCCCAGCAGGTTGGGGCGCGGGCCGATCATCGAGGTCAGGCTCATCACCAGCTCCTCGCGGATCGGATCGATCGGCGGGTTGGTGACCTGAGCGAAGTTCTGCTTGAAATAATCGAACAGCGACCGGCTGCGGC
Source organism: Porphyrobacter sp. (assembly GCA_014359685.1). Taxonomy (GTDB): domain Bacteria; phylum Pseudomonadota; class Alphaproteobacteria; order Sphingomonadales; family Sphingomonadaceae; genus Croceibacterium. The sequence goes on from JACIYY010000181.1 coordinate 3,023, forward strand.
GCGACAGCACCGCGATCGGGGTGTCGGTGCCCATCGAGCCGATCGGGTCGTCGCCCTCCACCGCCATCGGCGCCAGGAACCTGTCGACATCCTCCTGCGTGTAGCCGAACGCCTGCTGGCGCTGGAGCAGGCTGGAGGCATTCTCGCAGGCCGCCTTGCGCACCGCCTCGGCATCGGTCTCGATCGCCTCCAGATCCTCCAGCTTGTACTGGGTCTGCTCCAGCCAGCGCGCATAGGGCGCGGCGTTGGCGAGGTCGGACTTCAGCTCCTCATCCTCGACGATGCGGCCCTGTTCGAGGTCGATCAGCAGCATCCGGCCCGGTTGCAGGCGCCATTTGCGGATGATGTCCTCCTCCGCGATCGGCAGCACCCCGCTCTCGGAGGCAAGGATGCACAGATCGTCCCTGGTCACGCAGAAGCGCGCCGGGCGCAGGCCGTTGCGGTCGAGCGTGGCGCCGATCTGGCGCCCGTCGGTAAAGGCGACCGCGGCGGGGCCGTCCCACGGCTCCATCAGGGCGGCGTGGTATTCGTAGAAGGCGCGCCGGGCCGGGTCCATCAGCGGGTTCTTGGCCCACGCTTCGGGCATCAGCATCATCATCGCATGGGCGAGGCTGTAGCCGCCCATCACCAAGAGCTCGAGCGCGTTGTCGAGGCACGCAGTGTCGGACTGGCCGTGCGGGATGATCGGCCACAGCTTGTCGAGATCGGCGCCCAGCAGCGGCGATTCCATCGTCCGCCGGCGGGCGTTCATCCAATTGACGTTGCCGCGCACGGTGTTGATCTCGCCGTTGTGGGCGAGGAAGCGGTAGGGATGCGCCAACTTCCAGCTGGGAAAGGTGTTGGTGGAGAAGCGCTGGTGGACGAGGCCGAGCGCGCTGACGCAATCGGGATCGCGCAGGTCGTCGTAGAAGCTGCCCACCTGATTGGCCAGCAGCAGGCCCTTGTAGACCACGGTGCGGCTGGAGAAGCTGGGCATGTAAAGCTGCGTCAGCGCCGGCATCGCGTGCCGTTCGGCCAGCGCGGCCAGCGGGTTCTGCGCCTGCTTGCGGATCACGATCAGCTTGCGCTCGAACGCGTCCTGGTCAGGGCAATTGGCCCCGCGCCCGACGAAGCACTGGCGGATCACCGGCATCGACGCGAGCACGGCCTTGCCCAGCCCGTCCTGCGTGACCGGCACGTCGCGCCAGCCGATCAGGCGCTGGCCTTCCTTGGCGACGAACTTCTCGAACTGTCCGGTGATGAAGTCGCGCGCCGCCCGGTCCTGCGGCAGGAAGCACATCGCCACCGCGTAATCGCCGGGCGCGGGCAGCACCAATCCTTCGCCCTGCGCCCATCGGCGGTAGAGCGGATCGGGGATCTGCGTCAGAATGCCGGCGCCATCGCCCAGCAGCGGATCGGCCCCGACCGCGCCGCGGTGGTCGAGATTGGCGAGAATCTCCAGCGCCTGCGTCACGATCGCGTGCGATCGGACACCTTTGATATGGGCGACAAAGCCCACGCCGCAGGCGTCGTGTTCGTTGCGCGGATCGTACAGGCCCATCCGTCCGTGGGTGCCGTCAGGGGCGGAGTGCTCGGTCAAGGCGTCGGTCATCCTGTTCCAGCCCGGTTGCGGAGCACGCCCCGATGCCCCCCGGCAACGAAGCGCGACTCACCCGCTGCGGGATGCATTGCGAAAATGTCGCGAA
>JACIYY010000182.1 GCA_014359685.1 Porphyrobacter sp.
GCCACCGCCCGGCTGTGGGATGACGGCGTGATCGACCCCGCGCAAACCCGCGACATCCTCGGCCTGGCGCTCGCCGCCTGTCTCGAAGCACCGATCGCAGAGGCGCCGCGCTTCGGCGTATTCAGGATGTGACGCGGTGATCGGCTCGCTCCTGATCGCCAATCGCGGCGAGATCGCCTGCCGGATCATCCGCACCGCGCGGCGGCTCGGGGTGCGCACCGTCGCGGTCTATTCGGACGCCGATGCCGGTGCGCTCCATGTCCGCTCGGCCGACCAGGCGGTGCGGATCGGCCCGGCGGCGGCGCGCGAGAGCTATCTGGTCGGCGACGCGATCATCGAGGCTGCCCGGCACAGCGGGGCCGAAGCGATCCATCCCGGCTATGGCTTCCTGTCGGAAAACGCCGGCTTCGCCCGCGCCGTCGCGGCGGCCGGGCTGTTCTGGGTCGGCCCGCCGCCCGCCGCGATCGAGGCGATGGGGCTGAAGGATGCGGCCAAGCGGCTGATGGCGCAGGCCGGGGTGCCGGTGACGCCGGGCTATCTTGGCGAGGACCAGAGCGCGCAGCGCCTCGCGGCCGAAGCCGCCGCGATCGGCTACCCGGTGCTGATCAAGGCGGTCGCAGGCGGCGGGGGCAAGGGGATGCGGCTGGTGGAGGAACCCGGCGCCTTTGCCGAGGCGCTGCAATCCTGCCGCCGGGAGGCGGCCTCCGCCTTCGCCAACGACCGGGTGCTGATCGAGACATACATCGCCGCGCCGCGTCATATCGAGGTGCAGGTGTTCGGCGACACCCACGGCTCGATCGTCCACCTGTTCGAACGCGATTGCTCGCTCCAGCGCCGCCACCAGAAGGTGATCGAGGAGGCGCCCGCCCCCGGCATGGACGAGGGCACGCGCGCAGCTTTGTGCGAGGCGGCGGTGCGCGCGGCGCGGGCGGTCGATTATGTCGGTGCCGGCACGGTCGAGTTCATCGCCGATGCCACGGGGGGCCTGTCGGCGGACCGGATCTGGTTCATGGAGATGAACACCCGCCTTCAGGTCGAACATCCGGTGACAGAGGCGATCACCGGGGTCGATCTGGTCGAATGGCAGCTGCGCATCGCCAGCGGCGAGCCTCTGCCGCTGACGCAGGACCAGCTGGCGATTCGCGGCTGGGCGATGGAGGCGCGGCTCTATGCCGAAGACCCGGCGCGCGGCTTCCTCCCCGCCACCGGAAGGCTCGGCCCGCTCAGCCGGCTTCCGGCGGAAGACGGCGTGCGCATCGATAGCGGGGTCGAGGCGGGCGACGAGGTCACGCCCTTCTACGATCCGATGATCGCCAAGCTGATCGCCGCCGGGCCGGACCGGGAGGCAGCCCGGCACGCGCTGCTGCGGGCGCTGGATCGAACCGTCACCCACCCGCTGCCCAGCAACGCGGCCTTTCTCTACCGCCTCATCGACCATTCGGACTTCGCCGCGGCGCGGCTCGGCACCGGGTTCATCGCCGACCATCTCGCCGATCTGGTCCAGGCGGGCGAGCCGGAGCCGGCCGTGCTCTGTGCCGCCGCCGCCTTGCTGGCGGGCGTGGGGCAGGGGGAGGGGCCGTGGCACCGGCTCACCGGCTTGCGGGTCAATGCCCCCGATCGGCGCGAGGCGCGGCTCAGCGACGGCGAGCGGGTGTTCGTCACCAGAATCGGCGCGGCTGCTGCGCATCCCTCGCTGCGCGCGGCCGGCGAGGGCGCGGTGCTGTGGTCGGCCAGGGGCGAAAGCCGCATCCTCACGCTCGACCGGCCGCGCGGCAGTGGAGCAGGGACCGCCGGATCGGGGACCATCCTGTCGCCGATGCCGGGGCGGGTCATCGCGGTGATGGTGGCCCCGGGCGATCCGGTGACGCGCGGGCAGCCGCTGCTGACGCTGGAGGCGATGAAGATGGAGCACACGCTGGCCGCGCCCTTCGATGGCGTGGTGGCCGAACTGAACGCCGCGCCCGATCAGCAGGTGCCGGTGGAGGCGCTGCTCGCCCGGATCGAGCCACCGGCGGCGCCGCGCGAGGATTGATCCCCGACTCAGCCGGGCGCGAGCCGCCCAGCCAGCAGGCGCCGCAACGCGGCCTCGATGTCATCCACCCGGTACGGCTTGGCCACGAGCCCGCCGCCGCCGGTCAGCGCCATCCCCTGCCGGCCATATCCGGTGGCGAAGACGAACGGGATGCGCCGCTGTTCGAGCGCCTCGGCCACCCGGTCGCTGCGTTCGCCGCCGATATTCACGTCGAGGATGGCGGCATCGATCCCCGCTTCCTCCTCGACCAGCCGCAGCGCATCGGCCAGCCGCAGCGCGGGGCCGATCACCGCGCAGCCCAGTTCGACCAGCATGTCTTCCAGCATGAAGGCGACGATCGCCTCATCCTCCACGATCAGCACCCGTGCGCCCGCCAGCTCGTTCATGATTTCCCCACTCACCGCCGCCGGACGGCGTCGCTCCGGCTCGTCGCCATGGCCGCATCCTGCGACGAAGTCCCGGCGGTAGGAAACCGGCGGTTGCGGAGATGCCCCGGGGAGGGCGCGTGTGCTGCCTGGTCAGTGCTCGATATTGGGGCGCAGCCAGCGCTCGACCGTGGCGCGCTCCAGCCCGCGCCTGCGCGCATAATCCTCGACCTGGTCCTCGCCGATCCGGGCGACGCCGAAATACTGGCTGTCCGGGTGCGCGAAGTAGAAGCCGGACACCGCCGCCGTGGGCAGCATCGCATGGCTTTCGGTCAGCACGATGCCGGCATTGTCGCCGGCGTCCAGCAGCTTGAACAGGATCGGCTTCAGGCTGTGGTCGGGGCAGGCGGGATAGCCGGGGGCGGGGCGGATGCCGCGATATTGCTCGCGGATCAGCGCCTCGTTGCTCAGTTGCTCGCCCGGCGCATAGCCCCACAGCATGGTGCGGACATGCTGGTGCAGGCGTTCGGCGAAGGCTTCGGCCAGACGGTCGGCCAGCGCCTTCAGCAGGATGTCCGAATAGTCGTCATGCTCGGCCTGGAAGCGGGCGAGATGCGGCTCGATCCCGTGGATCGCCACCGCGAAGCCGCCGATCCAGTCGCCCGCCGGGTCGATGAAATCGGCAAGGCAGAAATTGGCGCGCTCGCGGCTCTTGGCGACCTGCTGGCGCAGGAACGGCAGCAGCGTGCCATCCTCCAGCACCACGTCGTCGCCGCCCGTCTCCATCGCCCGCCGGCACGGCCACAACCCGCATACGCCGCGCGCGGTGAGCCAGTCTTCGCCGATGATCCGCCCCAGCATCCCCTTGGCATCGGCGTGCAGCTGGCGGGCGCTGTCGCCCACCACCGGATCGTCGAGGATCGCGGGGTAGGTGCCGGCTAGCTCCCAGGCGCGGAAGAACGGCGTCCAGTCGATCAGCTCGGCGAGCTCAGCCAGGCTCCAATCGGGGAACACGTGGAGCCCCGGCTGCAATGGCGCCGGGGGCTTGGCCGCCATGTCCGCCACGAATGCGTTGGCGCGGGCCCCGGCCAGCGGCAGCAGCGCGGCCTTGCTTTTGCCGGCGCGCGCCACGCGGACCGCATCGTATTCCTGCGCGGTGGCATCGACGAAGGCGTCGCGCTGCCTGTCCGACAGCAGCTGGCTGGCCACCCCCACCGCCCGGCTGGCGTCGAGCACATGGATCACGGGCCCGCGATAGGCCGGGTCGATCCTCAGCGCGGTGTGGACCTTGCTGGTGGTGGCCCCGCCGATCAGCAGCGGGATCGTCATTTCGGCCCGCGTCATCTCCTCGGCCACGGTCACCATCTCGTCGAGCGAGGGGGTGATGAGGCCCGACAGGCCGATAATGTCCGCGCCCTCGGCCGTGGCCACCTCCAGGATGCGGCTCCACGGCACCATCACCCCAAGGTCGATCACCTCGTATCCATTGCACTGCAACACCACGCCCACGATGTTCTTGCCGATATCGTGGACGTCGCCCTTGACCGTGGCCATCACGATCTTGCCCTTGGCGCGGGCGCCGGGCTTCTTCTCGGCCTCGATATAGGGGATCAGGTGGGCGACCGCCTTCTTCATCACCCGCGCGGACTTGACCACCTGCGGCAGGAACATCTTGCCGCCGCCGAACAGGTCGCCGACCACGTTCATGCCGTCCATCAGCGGGCCTTCGATCACATCGATCGGCGCCCCGCCGGCGGCCTTGGCCTCCAGCCGCGCCTCCTCGGTATCCTCGACCACATGGGCGTCGATGCCCTTGATCAGCGCGTGCTCCAGCCGCTTGGAGACCGGCCAGCCGCGCCATTCGGCGGCCGCCGTATCGTCCTGCCGGGTCTGCCCGCGATAGCGCTCGGCCAGCGCGATCAGCCGCTCGGTGGCGCTGCCGCCGCCGGCCGGCTGGCGGCACAGGATCACGTCCTCGCACGCCTCGCGCAGCTCCGGCTCGATCGCGTCATAGACGTCCAGCTGCCCGGCATTGACGATCGCCATGTCCAGCCCGGCGGGGATCGCGTGGTACAGGAACACCGAATGCATGGCCCGGCGCACCGTCTCGTTCCCGCGGAAGCTGAACGACAGGTTCGACAGCCCGCCGCTGCAATGGACATGCGGACAGGTCGCGCGGATCTCCGCCACCGCCTCCAGGAAGTCGAGGCCGTAGCGGTCGTGCTCCTCCATCCCGGTCGCCACGGCGAAGATATTGGCATCGAAGATGATGTCCTCGGGCGGGAAGCCGATCCCGGTCAGCAGCGCATAGGCGCGCTGGCAGATCGCCACCTTGCGCTCCTTGCTGTCGGCCTGCCCGGCCTCGTCGAACGCCATCACCACCACGGCGGCGCCGTAATCCATGCAGATGCGGGCCTGCTCCAGGAACCGGGCCTCGCCCTCCTTCATGCTGATCGAATTGACGATCGGCTTGCCCGGCACGCATTTCAGCCCGGCCTCGATCACCTCCCAGCGGCTGGAATCGATCATCACCGGCACGCGGGCGATATCCGGCTCGGCGGCGATCAGGCGCAGGAAGGTGCTCATCGCCTCAACCGCGTCGAGCAGGCCTTCGTCCATGTTGACGTCGATGATCTGCGCGCCGTTCTCGACCTGGCTGCGCGCCACCTCGACGGCGGCGGTGTAGTCCCCGGCGAGGATCAGCGTCTTGAAGCGGGCAGAGCCGGTGACGTTGGTCCGCTCGCCGATATTGACGAAGCGCGATCCGCTCGGCGCGGTCGCCGGGGTCGCGCCGTCGCGGTCCAGTTCCAGTGCCTCGCTCATCTCAGGCCGCCCCCATCTCAAGCCGCCATGGTGAAGGGTTCGAGCCCGGCGAGCCGCGTCGCCCGCTCCACCTGCGGCACCACGCGCGGCGGCAGGCCGGCGACCGCCGCGGCGATGGCGGCGATATGCGCGGGCGTCGATCCGCAGCAGCCGCCCAGCACGTTGACATGGCCCTGCGCCGCCCAGTCGCGCAGCTTGGCGGCGGTCGCATCGGGCATCTCGTCATAGTCTCCCAGCTCGTTGGGCAGGCCGGCATTGGGGTAGGCCAGCACCAGCGTGTCGGCGATCCGGCTCAGCAATTGGACGTGCGGGCGCAGCTGGTCGGCCCCGAACGAGCAGTTGAGGCCCACCGTCAGCGGCCGCGCGTGGCGCACCGCGTGCCAGAACGCCTCGACCGTATGGCCCGACAGGTTGCGGCCCGACAGGTCGGTCAGCGTCAGCGACAGCATCATCGGCACTTCGCGGCCAAGCTCGCGCTCCAGCCGGCGCACGGCATGGATCGCGGCCTTGGCGTTCAGCGTGTCGAAGATGGTCTCGATCAGGATGAAATCCGCGCCGCCCTCCACCAGCGCCGCCGCCTGCTCGCGATAGACATCGGACAGATGGTCGAAGGTGATCTCGCGATAGCCGGGATCCTCGACCCGCGGCGACAGCGACAGGGTCTTGTTGGTCGGGCCGATCGCGCCGGCGACGAAGCGCGGGCGGCCGTCGGCGGCGGCGAACGCGTCGGCCAGCCGGCGGGCGATTCCGGCGGCGGCGCGGTTGATGTCGCCCACCAGTGCCTCCGCCCCGTAATCGGCCTGGCTGATCGTGTTGGCGGAAAAGGTGTTGGTGGACACCATGTCGGCGCCCGCCTCCAGATAGGCGCGGGTCACGTCCGCGATCACATCGGGCCGGGTCAGCGCGAGGATATCATTGTTGCCGCCCTGATCGCGCGCCAGCCCCAGATCGCCGGCGAAATCGGCCTCGCCCAGCCGGCGCTGCTGGATCTGGGTGCCGAAGGCGCCATCGCAGATCAGGATGCGCTTGCCCGCTTCGGCCAGGAAGGTGTCGCGCGCGCTCATGCCGCCCGCTCCATCCCGGCGGCCGCGCGCTTGCCCAGCAGGTGACACAAGGCCTCGGTCAGCTCGGCGCGGTTGAGGGTGTAGAAGTGGAAATCGCGCACCCCGCCGGCATAGAGCTGGCCGCAGAACTCGGCTGCCAGCGTGGCGGCTACCAGCTGGCCGGTGCCGGGGTTGCGGGCCACGCCATCGAACAGCCGTTCCATCCAGTCGGGGATATGGGCGCCGCAGGCGGCGGCGAATTTGCGGGTCTGGACGAAATTGGTGATCGGCAGGATGCCGGGCACCAGCGGCGCGTCGATCCCGGCGGCGGCGGCGCGGTCGCGGAAGCGGAAGAACGCCTCGGGCGTGAAGAAGAACTGCGTCAGCGCGCGGTCGGCCCCGGCGTCGATCTTGCGCTTCAGATTGTCGAGGTCGGCCTCCTCTGTGCCCGAATCGGGATGGCATTCGGGATAGGCTGCGACCGAGATCTCGAACGGCGCCAGCGCCTTCAGCCCGGCGACCAGCTCGGCCGCGTTGCGATAGCCGTCGGGATGGGGCACGAAACGGGTTCCCGGCGGGCCGCCATCGCCGCGCAGCGCGACGATGTGGCGCACGCCCGCCTCCCAGAAGCTCTGCGCCACCGCATCGACCTCGGCTCGGCTGGCGCCCACGCAGGTCAGGTGCCCGGCCACCGGCAGCGCGGTTTCGGCGATCAGCGCGCGCAGGGTGGTCAGCGTCGGTTCACGGGAGGAGCCG
>JACIYY010000183.1 GCA_014359685.1 Porphyrobacter sp.
CAACCATCAGTTGCGGCGCACGACGATCTTGTATCTCTGTCCCGGCACCAGCTGGTCATTGGCGCCAAGGCCGTTGAGCACCCGGAACCGCTCCACCTTGGCATCGGGATAGGCCATCCGGTTGGCCAGCGTCTGTACCGTGTCGCCGCGCCCGGCAGTGACCACGTCGATCGCTCGGCCGACAACCTGCCCCGCCTCGGCCGAACTCAACCGCCGCATCGAATTGAACATCGGGGTGAACACCTGCGCCTGCCCGGCCGGCGTGATCGCCGCGAAGTGGAACGCCTGGTCGTTCGAGAACTCGTAGGCGAACACGACCACATCCACGCTCTGCTGGCCGTTATTGACCCGCGCGGTGCCATAGGCCGCCTCCAGCCCGTTGACCGTGGTGCGCTGGATCGATTGCGGCGCCAGCGGGGTCTGCCCGCCCAGCGCCTGGAACACCGCGGCGATATAGCTTTCCAGATTGTTGCTGTAGGGCCCGGTCGACAGCTGCGCGCGTCCGGCATCGCCGTTGATCGAGACCGCGCGGGTGCCGTTGATCATGTAGAAGCCCGCCGGCGCGGTGAAGGCCAGCCGCAGCTCCGGATGGAGGAAGGCGCTGCCTTCGATGATTCCCTGCGCGGGATCGTCGTCATACATCATCCCGTCGATCCGCGTCAGGAAGGTGTCGCGGTTGGTGATGCCGGCCGCGCCCGTACCGGTGGTGCTGGCGGCCAGCCGCGCCGCATTCTGCACCCGGCTAGCCGGATCGGGGTGGGTGGAGGCCCATTCGGGAATGGTCGCGTCGCTCCCCTTGATCGCCGCGTCGAGCGCGTTCTGCGCCGCCATGCTCTGGAGAAAGGTCGCCATCGCGCGCGGATCGTAGCCGGCGCCGTTCAGATAGCGGATGCCGAGCTGGTCAGCCTCGATCTCCTGATTGCGCGAATAGCTGAGCGTCGCCAGCTGCGGCGCGGTGGAGGCCAGCTCACCCAGCCCGCGGCCCAGCGCGCTATCGCCCAGCACGGCGCCCGCCAGCACCTGCCCCAGCAGGCCCAGCAACTGGTTGCGCTGCGCGGTCTGCTGGCGGCGGGCCGAGTGGCGGACCGCAACATGGCCGACCTCGTGCCCCAGCACGCCGGCCAGCTCTGCCTCGTTGTTCATCAGCCCGACCAGCTGGCGGGTCACATAGACATAGCCGCCGGGCACCGCGAAGGCGTTGTTGACCGAGGAGTTGAGCAGCGTCACCCGGAACGCCGACGGGGCGTTGGCGAGGCCCGACTGGACGGCGATGTTCTGCCCCACCTGCGCCACGTAATCGGCCTGCGGGCCGGTCATCGCGCCGCCAAACTCGGCGACGAATTCCTCGTGGGCTTGCGCGCCCAGCTGCGCCTCTTCGGGCGTGATCGGCGCTCCGGCGGTGAGGTCGGCGCCGGGCACACTGGCGCAGGCGGCCAGCGAACAGGCGGCGGCTCCGGACAGCAGCAGGCGACCGATCCGGCGAAGATTCATTTCAGGCATGGGCGCTCCTCATTCAACGCGGCACGCCCGCGACTGTTTCGAAAGGCGGGCCACTGCCAGTGCGACCCTGAACCCGCGTGGCGCCTGCTATGTTCCCGAACGCCCCTTGCGCTTCGCGGCCGGCGCTCCCTCGCCCATGGTCAGGAACCGCTCCTCGCGCTGGCGACGCAGCTGTTTGGCGCTCTTGCCGGCGAGCGCGTCCAGCTCCTCGCCGATGGCCATGCCCAGCGCCTGCGCGGCGGCCTTGGGGTCGCGGTGGGCGCCGCCGACCGGCTCCGCCACGATCCGGTCGATCACGCCCAGCGCCTTCAGGTCCTGGGCGGTCAGCTTCATCGCCTCGGCCGCCTGCGGCGCCTTCTCGGCGGTGCGCCACAGGATCGAGGCGCAGCCTTCCGGCGAGATCACCGCATAGACCGCATGCTCGAACATCAGCACCCGCTCGGCACTGGCCAGCGCCACCGCGCCGCCCGATCCGCCCTCGCCCACGATCGCGGCGACCATCGGCACCGGCAGCGCGAGGCAGGCTTCGGTGGAGCGGGCGATCGCCTCGGCCTGGCCGCGCTCCTCGGCCTCGATGCCGGGAAAGGCGCCCGACGTATCGACCAGCGACACCACCGGCAGGCCGAAGCGGCCGGCCAGCTCCATCAGCCGCACCGCCTTGCGGTACCCTTCGGGCTTGCCCATGCCGAAATTGTGGCGCAGCCGGCTCTGCGTGTCGTGGCCCTTCTCGTGCCCCAGCAGCACGATCCGCCGCCCGCCCAGCATTGCCAGCCCGCCCATGATCGCCTGGTCGTCGCCATATTGGCGGTCGCCGCCCAGGGGCATGAACTCGTCGAAGGCATGCTCGACATAATCGCGAAAGTGCGGCCGGGCGGGGTGGCGGGCAACCTGCGTCTTCTGCCACGGCGTCAGCGCGGCATAGGTGCTGGCCAGCAGGTCGGCGCTCCTGGCCTCCAGTCGGCGCAGCTCGGCCGAGATATCGACCTTCACGCCCTCGCTTGTGCCGCTGCCCGAACCCGCACCGGCTCCGGCGGCGGCGCGCAGCTCCGCGATTCGGCTCTCGAGCTCGGCGACGGGTTTTTCGAATTCGAGGTAGGAGATCATCGCGGCGGCGCTAACCCCCTCGCCCGCCGCTCGCAAGGGGATGCCGCTGGTTGACCAGCGCCACCAGCCGCGCGGCATCGACATGGGTGTAGATCTGGGTGGTGGCGATATCGGCATGGCCGAGCAGCGTCTGGAGCACGCGCAGGTCCGCCCCGCCCTCCAGCAGATGCGTGGCGAAGGCATGGCGCAGCACGTGCGGACCGACCCGCGCGGGATCGAGACCGGCGCGCGCGGCCAGCTCCTTGAGCAGCTGATAGAGGCGGATGCGGCTGAGATGCCCGGCCTTGGCGCCGCTGCGCGACGGGAACAGGTGGCGCCCGCCCGCCGGCCGCACCGCCAGCCAGCGCGACAAAGCGGCGCGGGCGCGGGTCGAGACCGGCACCATCCGCACCTTCGCTCCCTTGCCGGTGACAGTCAGGAACGGCGCGTCGCGCGGCACGGCGGCAAGCGGCAGCGATACCAGCTCGGTCGCGCGCAGCCCCGATCCGTAGAGCAGTTCGAGCAGCGCCAGCAGCCGCAGCGCCGGCGGGCTGTCGCCCTCCGCCTCGCTTTCCGCCCGGGCGAACAGCGCGGCGATGTCCGCATGGCCGAGGATGCGCGGCAGCGGCCGCCGGGTGACCGGGCGCGGCAGGGCGGAGGAGGGATCGTCGCCGCGCAGCCCCTCTTCGGCCAGGAAGCCATAGAACTGGCGCAACGCGGACGCCTTGCGGGCCAGGGTCGCAGGCGCGAACCCCGACCAGTGCTGGGCCAACCCCGCCAGCGCCGCGCGGGGCGCGGTGACCAGCGGCCCGATCAGCGCCTGTGCGCCCACAAGGTCGCGGCGATAGGCCGCCAGCGTGTTGGCCGCCGCGCCCCGCTCTGCCGCCAGCATTGCCAGGAAGGCGTCGATCTCCGCCGACATCAGCGAGGCTCAAGGTGCCGGGGGGCCGAGGCCATGGCGCGCTTCCGGGCGGCGATCAGCCGCGCGCCACCGCCTCGGCGGCGATCATCCGGGCTTCGGCGCCGAGACCGGACCGGTCGAGCGCGCGGACGATATGGAACAGGTGGCGCGGCGTCATCCGGTCCCAGCTGTCGCCCTGCATCCCCAGCCCTGCGAGCAACGCCACCAGCGTCGGATTGCCCAGCTCTCCGGCCCGGTCGATGCGCTGGCTCCAGGCGCTCTCGCGCGCCAGGTCCATGCCCAGCTGCCTGGCCATGGCCCCGGCTGTGTCGGTATCGATCCGCCCCAGCCCGGCCAGGCCTGCGACCAGAAAGCGCGCCTTGCGCTGGTCGTCGTCGCCGATGAAGCGGTCGAGCGACCCCCGGCTGACCTCGCCGCCCTCGCCCGGCTCGGCCAGCGCCAGCAGCGCCCAGGCAAGTCCGCCATCGGGCACCGATCCGGCCCAGCGCATCGCATTGCGGTCGAGTCCGGCCGCCAGCATCGAGGCGATCAGGCGCGGCGCCTCCTCGGCCAGCGGCTCGCTCACGGGCAGGCGCGCGGCGGCATAGGCGGTCAGCACCTGCCGCCCATAGGGCACGCCCTCCCCCCACAGCGCGCGCATCGCCGTCAGCCGCGCGGCGGCACTGCCGGCGACATAGGCTGCGCGCAGCGTGCGGGCGGCCTCCTGGTCGCGGGCAGCGATGGCGGGATCGGCATGGAGCTGCGAATAAAGGTCCACCATCGCGGCGGCGGAGAGCAGGCCGCGCGCCGCCGCGCGATCGGCCAGTGCGACCCGCTGCGGCAGCGGAACCGCCGGGATCAGCGCATCGGCCAGGGCGTAGCGGTCGCCGCCCGCGGCGAGCAGCCCCTCCGGCACCTCCACCCCCAGCGCGCGGGCAAGGCCGTGACGCCACGGGGTCAGCTCGTCGACGCCGTCCCATTCGATGGTGACCGCGCGCCGCCCCTCGCCGGCCGCGCCGGCATAGCGCCGCGCCAGCAGCACGTCGATGCGCGGCGCCTCGCCGCGGGCCAGCATCCGGTTGAGCTGGCGATCGGCCTCGCGCGCCTCGCCGGTGTGGGCGTCGCACAGCATCCCGGCCATGTCCCAGGCGGGATCGTCGCGCAGCGTGCCGCGCAGCTGCGCGACCGGGCAGATCCCCAGCACGTCGCCGGTGCCGAGATAGGCGTCGAGTGCGGCCCCGGCGAGCGCCGGGGTGTAGTTGGCGGTGTCGATATCCTGCACCAGCGCCCGCGCCGCCGCATATTCACCCATCCGCAACAGCACGGCGGCGCGCAAGGCGGCGAAGGCGACCGGGTCCATGTCGCGCGGCGCGTCGAGCCGGCTGGCGAGCGCCCGGCGCAGCAGGATGTGCCCCCACCGCGACACCAGAGGCCCGCGTGTCGCGGCGAGTGCCGCGCGCACCAGCGCCGCCGGCTGCCCGGCCAGCGATCCGGTCGGCAATCCACCCTCCCCCGGCCCGATCACCCCGACTTCGCGCAGCGCCCGGCGGGCGCCGGGCGGGATGTCGTATTCGGGCGTCAGGCCGAACAGCGCGTCCAGCTCATCCTCGTCCATCTGCTCCAGCTCGCTCAGCGGCGGCAGGCGGCCGGCGAGACCAGCCGGCAGCGATGCGGCGGCGCTCCCTTCGGCAACACCGGAAGGCGCGCCGGGTAGCGGCTGGACCACCGGCGAACTGGTGGCCGATGGCGGTGCCGTCGGCGCGGCCCGCGGACTGCGCGCCGGCGTCGGCGTTGCGCTCTGGGTGGGCGCAGGGGCCGGCGCCGGACTGGGCGCCGGAGTGGGCGCGGGCGTACGGAAGCTGGGCGGCAGCAGCGATTCGGGCGTCGCCAGCGCCAGCGTGGAACTGAACGCGAGCGCGGCGCCGATGCCCGCCGTCGCCAGCAGCCCGGCGCGGGTCAGGAGCCGCCTCATCGCCCGGCCCCGCCGCCGCTGGCTAGCGGCAACGCCACCTCCTGCTCGATCATCCGCTGCGGCTCCCGCCCGCCGTCCAGCCACGCGACCAGCAGCAGCAGGACCAGCAGCACCACCACGCCATGCCGTAATCGTCGCGAACCCATAAGCTCCTGGCGGATCATGATCGGTGCCTTGCCACAGTGCCGCGCAGCCCTCCGTCGCAAGCTTGCGCCGGCGGTTAGCCCAAGTATAGCGCACCCGGCAATGACCATCGCGCCCGCTTCCCCCGCCATCGCCACCGGCGACGCTGCGACCAGGGCGCTCGCCGCCCGGCTCGACCGGCCTGTCGTGCTGGTCGGGATGATGGGCGTGGGCAAGACCAGCGTCGGACGGCGCCTCGCCCAGCTCCTTTCGCTACCCTTTGCCGATGCGGACGAGGCGATCGAGGCCGCCGCGCGGATGAGCGTTGCGGACATCTTCGACCGCTTCGGCGAGGCCGCCTTCCGCGATGGCGAGCGCCGGGTGATCGCCCGCCTGCTCGGCGAAGGGCCGGGCATCATCGCCACCGGCGGCGGCGCCTTCGTTCAGGACGAGACCCGCGCGCTGATCCTGGAACGCGGCATCGCGGTGTGGCTCGACAGCGATCTCGACACGCTGGTGGAGCGGGTCCGCCGCAAGGACACGCGCCCGCTGCTGCGCGACGGCGATCCGGCGGCGATCCTCGCCCGGCTGAAGCGGGAGCGCGAGCCGTTCTACGCCCAGGCGCCGATCCGGGTCGCCAGCGATGCCGGCCCGCACAGCGATACGGTCAACCGCGTCGTGGAGGCGCTGGCCGCATGGACCTGATCCCGGTCGCTCTCGCTGGCCGGTCGTACCAGGTGCGGGTCGGCGCCGGCCTGCTGGCGGATCTTGCCGGGCAATGCGGGCCGCTGCTGCGCAAGGCGCGGGTTCCGATCGTCACCGATGCCAATGTGCACCGCCTGTGGGGCGGCCCGGTGGAGGCCGCGCTGCGCGCTGCGGGCAAGGCGCCGTGCTGGCTGGTCCACGATCCGGGCGAGCAGGCCAAGAGCTGGCAGGGGCTCGCCCGCACCACCGACTGGCTGCTGGAGCAGGAGGTAGAGCGCGGCGACCATATCCTGGCGCTGGGCGGCGGGGTGATCGGCGACCTGACGGGCTTTGCCGCCGCGATCCTCAAGCGCGGCTGCGGCTTCATTCAGCTGCCGACCACCCTGCTGGCACAGGTCGACAGTTCGGTCGGGGGCAAGACCGCGATCAACACCCCGGCCGGCAAGAACCTGGTCGGCGCCTTCCACCAGCCGGCGCTGGTGCTGGCCGATCTCGACACGCTCGCCACCCTGCCCCCGCGCGAGCTGCGCGCCGGCTATGCCGAGGTGCTGAAATATGGCGTGCTGGGCGATCCCGCGCTGTTCGCATGGTGCGAGGCGAACGGCCGCAGGGTCGTCGAGGGCGACCGCGCGGCGCAGGCCCACGCGGTGGGCGAGAGCGTGCGGGCCAAGGCGCGGATCGTGGCCGAGGACGAGCGCGAGACCACCGGCGCGCGTGCGCTGCTCAACCTGGGCCACACCTTCGGCCATGCGCTGGAGGCGGCGACCGGCTTTTCCGACCGGCTGCTGCACGGCGAAGCGGTGGCGCTGGGGATGGTGCTGGCGGCGCGCTACTCGGTGCGGCGCGGCACGCTGAGCGCCGACGCCGCCGCGCGCGTCGCCCGGGCGGTGGCTGATGCCGGCCTGCCGAGCGAGATCGCCGCGCTGGCGCTCGATGGCGACGGCGCGGCGCTGGCCCGGCACATGCTGCACGACAAGAAGATGGACGCCGGCACCCTGCCCTTCGTCCTCCTGAGAGGCATCGGTGCCGCGTTCCTCGACGGGGCGGTGGCGCTGGACGACGTCGCCGCGTTCCTGGACGAGCAATTGCAGGCCCGGTGACGCGCCAGCGTTCTTTGCAGGCACAGCGGGTGCGGCGATCCACTTGCCGGCCGGCGCCTCAGGCCTCCGGACTGCGCTTCGGCAGCGACCGCAAGGCGCTCCGATCGCCCGCTTTCGCGCGCGCGATCACACTGAACGAGCCGTCCGTCTCCAGGACAATCGCGGCGAGATCCGCAAGATCGCCGAACCCCTCCTTGCGTGCCGCCTGCTCGATCTCTGTCCGAGTCACGCGCTCCTCGCGCATCGCCTGTTCGAGGAAAACGCCATCCTCCAGAAGCACCCGGGCGTCGGACCGGGTAATCTTCTTGATCGGTGCCCAGGCGACTGACAGGCGTGCGACGATCCATTGCAGACCGACAAGCATGGCGAACGCGATCAGCCCCTCCGCCAGCGCGACACCGGCGCTGAGCAGGATCGTCGCCAGTGTCGAGCCGAGCGCGACGGTGACGACGAGATCGAAGGCGTTAAGCTTGGCCAGCGTCCGCTTGCCGCTGATCCGCAGGAACACCACGAGGCCCGCATAGGCGACCACGGCCGCGATGATCGTGCGGTAGATGGCCGACCAATTGTCGAAGAAGATCGTCCCTTCATCCATTCGCGCCCTCGCTTCCTTTCCTCTTCGCCACACCCCGGCGCCCTGGAGTCGGTTCGGCTTCCGCTACAACGGCCGAGGCCGCACCACTCATCGCATCAGCACCAGCTCCTCCGCCATCGTCGGATGGATCGCCATTGTAGCGTCGAAATCGGCCTTGGTCAGGCCGGCCTTGACCGCCACCGCCGCCGCCTGCAGGATCTCGGGCGCGTCGGGCCCGATCATGTGGATGCCGACGATACGGTCGTTGTCGCCTTCGCAGATCATCTTGTAGAGGCCCCGCTCGTTGCGGCCGGCGACGACGTGCTTCATCGGGCGGAAGTCGGACTGGTAGACGCGGATCGAGCCCAGCCGGTTGCGCGCCTCGCTCTCGGTCATGCCGACGCCGGCGATCGGCGGGTGGCTGAAGACCGCGCTGGGGATGCAGTCATAGCTGACGCTGGTGGGCTGCCCGCCGAACAACGTGTCGGCGACCGCCTGTCCCTCGCGGATCGCCACCGGGGTCAGCTGGACGCGGCCGGTCACGTCGCCGACCGCGTAGATGCTGTCGCAATCGGTCTTGCTGAAGGCATCCACCGCAATCGCGCCCTTGTCGGTCAGGCCGATTCCGGCCGCCTCCAGCCCCAGCCCCTCGACATTGGGGACCCGGCCGGTGGCGAACAGCACGCAATCGACCTCCATGTCGTCATGATTGGTCATCGACACCAGCAGAGTGCCGTCCTCGCGCTTCTCGATCCCGCGAAAGGCGGCGTTGAAACGGAAGGCGATCCCCTTGGTCAGCGAGATCTGGAGCAACCGGTCGCGCATTGCTTCGTCGTAGCCGCGCAGCAGCTGGTCGGAGCGGTTGATGATCGTCACGCTCGCGCCGAATTCGTTGAAGATCCCGGCGAACTCGTTGGCGATGTAGCCGCCGCCGGCGATCAGCATCCGCCGCGGGATCGCGTCCAGGTGGAACGCCTCGTTGGAGGTGATGCCGTGCTCGTGCCCCGGGCAATCGGGGATGTGCGGGCGGGCGCCGGTGGCGATCAGGATGTATTTCGCGGTTATCGCCGTCCCGTCGGCGAGCGTCACCTGATGGGGGCCGGCGATCGTTGCGCGCTGGTGCAGGATGGTGACGCCGTGGTTCTCCAGCGTTTCGGTATAGAGGCCGTTCAGCCGGTCGACATCGCCCAGCACGTTGTCGCGCAGGGATTTCCAGTCGAACGAGCACCCCTCGATCGTCCAGCCGAATTGCTGCGCATCCTGGATGTCCTCGGCGAAGTGGGCGCCGTAGACGAGCATCTTCTTGGGCACGCAGCCGCGGATCACGCAGGTCCCGCCGACGCGGAACTCCTCTGCCACCGCCACTCTGGCGCCATGCGCGGCGGCGACCCGGCTGGCGCGCACGCCGCCGCTGCCGGCACCGATGGTGAACAGGTCGTAATCGTATTCGGCCATGGAGGCTGCTCCCGCTGCTTGCCCCGCGCTATGGCGGGAGGGCAGCGGGAAGCCAATGGCCCGTGGCGCGGCCGGGTGCTTTAGCTGGTGGCGCCGGTGCCGCTGCGGCGGCGACGGCTGCGCGAGCGGTTGCCGGCCCCTGCGCCCGCTCCGGCACCTGCGCCGGAGCCGGAGCCCGGGGCGCCGTGGGTCGGGCGCGCCTGCGCGGTGCGCTGCGGTCGACCGCCGCCGCGCTGCTGGCGCCGTTCCGGCCGGTCCTCGTCGCGCGGAGAGGTCGGCGGCAGCGCCGCGATGCGCTCGACCTCCGACCTGAACTGCGACGGCAGCGGCATCGGCTCGAGCGTGACGCGGGTCAGCCTCTGGATGTCGCGCAGATAGTCCCGCTCGTCCGGCGCGCAGAACGACAGGGCGATCCCGTCCGCCCCGGCGCGCGCGGTGCGGCCGATGCGGTGGACATACTGGTCGGGCACGTTGGGCAGCTCGAAATTGAGCACATGGCTGACGCCGGGAATGTCGATCCCGCGCGCCGCGATATCGGTCGCCACCAGCACCCGCACGCTGCCCTGGCGGAAATCGCCGAGCGCGCGTTCGCGCTGCGGCTGGCTCTTGTTGCCGTGGATCGCAGCGGAGCGGATATTGCTCTGCGCCAGCTTGCGGACGACGCGGTCGGCGCCGTGCTTGGTGCGGGTAAAGACCAGCACCCGGTCCATCGTGCCGGTCATTTCGCCGGCCCCGAAGCCGTCGCGCAGGACCAGCGTGAGGAGGGCCTGTTTCTCCTGCTGGTTGACGAAACACATGCGCTGATCGACCCGGTCGACAGTGGTCGCGGCGGGGGTGATGGCGACCTGTGCCGGATCGGTCAGATACTGGCTGGCGAGCTGCCGGATCGCGTTCGGCATGGTTGCCGAGAAGAACAGCGTCTGGCGCTGCTTGGGCAGCAGGCGGACGATCTGCTTGAGGGCGTGGATGAAGCCGAGATCGAGCATCTGGTCGGCTTCGTCGAGCACCAGGATTTCCACCTGCGACAGGTCGAGCGCGCGCTGTTCGGCGAGGTCGACGAGGCGGCCAGGGGTGGCGATCAGGATGTCGACGCCGCGCGCCAGATCCTGCCGATTGCGGTGCAAAGATGTGCCGCCGAACACGGTTGCGACCTTCAGATGCGCGAAACGCGCGTAATCGGTCGCGCTCTGGGCGATCTGTCCGGCCAGTTCGCGCGTCGGCGCAAGCACCAGCATGCGGCAGCATTTGGGCTTGGGCCGCTTGTCGGCGGCGACCAGCCGGTCGATCGAGGGCAGCACGAAAGCTGCCGTCTTGCCGGTTCCGGTCTGCGCGATGCCGAGCAGGTCGCGCCCTTCGAGCACGAAGGGAATGGCCTGGCTCTGGATCGGGGTCGGGCTCTCGTAGCCTTTCAGCTCGAGCGCCTGGAGGACGGGCTGGGAGAGCCCGAGGTCCTGAAATGTCATGGGATGGAAAACTCGCCTTGCAAGCGTCGGCGCGCGGCCGCAACGGCGCGCGTTCGCGGGGTTGAAGAACCGCCCGCGTGAAGAGGGAAGCTGGGGTCGATCGAAGCACGGCCGGGGCGCCCGGGGGCGCCTGTTCACGCTGCCAAAGCGCTTCGATGCGGGGGCATATGGTCCACAAGCCGACATATGTCAATCGCTGGCACCGTCGCGGCCCGACAACCGCATATAAGGATATTGCTATATGCGGAACAACACGCTATCCCAATCGGCGTGCAGACCGAGATCATCACCCGCGCGCTGGCCGATCTGACCCGGTTGCGGATCATGCGCCTGCTCGCCCATATGGAGCTGGCGGTGGGCGAGCTGGCGCATGTGCTGGGGCAGAGCCAGCCGCGCGTGTCGCGTCATGTCGCGATCCTGTGCGAAAGCGGACTGGCGGAGCGGCGGCGCGAGGGGAGCTGGATCTTCCTGCGCCAGACCGCAACGCCCGGCGCAACCGGCCCCGACGCGGCCACCCTGCCGGCCGCCGTCGCCCGGATGCTGGACGTGGCGGAGGCGACCGACCCCGCCTTCGCCGCACGCTGCACGCAGGATCGCCGGCAGCTGGCCGCGATCCGGTCCGTCCGGGAGCGCCATGCCGCCGATTACTTCGCCCGCCATGCCGAGGACTGGGACCGCCTGCGCGCGATGCTGACCCCGGCGGAGGATGTCGAGGCGGCGCTGTGCCGCGCGCTCGGCGAGGCGCCGCTCGGCCGGCTGCTGGATATCGGCACCGGCACCGGCCGGATCGCCGAATTGCTGGCCCCGCGCAGCAGCCATGTGGTCGGCTTCGACCGCAGCCCGGAAATGCTGCGGATCGCCCGCGCCCGCTTGCAGCACCGCCCACCCGGCGGGTGGGAGCTGGTGCAGGGCGATTTCGCCGCTCTGCCGTTCGAGTCCGACAGCTTCGACACGGTGATCCTGCACCAGGTGCTGCACCATGCGGCGGAGCCGGCCTTCCCGCTGGCCGAGGCGGCGCGGGTCTGCCGGCCCGGCGGGCGGGTGGTGATCGTCGACCTCGCCGCCCACCAGCGCGAGGAGCTGCGCGAGCGCCATGCCCATGCCAGGCTGGGCTTCACCGACGAACAGATCGCCGGCTGGCTGGCCGCCGGGGGGCTGGAGCCGGCCGCCCCGCTGGCGCTGCCGGGACACCAGCTGACCACCAAGATCTGGCTTGCCGAACGGCGCCATGGCGACCACCGCACGCTTCAACACAAGGCAGCAGCATAGCATGACCGACAGGCAAACGAGTGGCGGGGAGCGGCCAGACTGGCAGCCGGGCGCGGCATCGGCCTTTGCCGGCTTGCCCGGCGATGTCGCGGTGTCGTTCGAGTTCTTCCCGCCCAAGAGCGATGCGGGCATGGAGCAACTGCGCGCCACGGTGCGCCGGCTGGAGCCGTTCGCGCCCGATTTCGTCTCTGTCACCTATGGCGCCGGCGGCTCCACCCGGGAACCGACGCTGACCACCCTGCGCGCGCTGATCGCCGAAACCGCGCT
>JACIYY010000184.1 GCA_014359685.1 Porphyrobacter sp.
CGCACGATCCCCGACGGGCGGCAGCACAAAGGTCTTGTTCATCACTGGACCAGCGACACGCCGCCGGGGAAGTTCCCCCCTTGCAGGCCCAGCCAGTCATGCACCGCGGCAGGGTCCGCCAGCTGGTAGCGTGCGGCGGTCGGGCGGCGATCGCCGACCAGGATGCCGAAGCCGCCCGCCTCGGCGGCGGCGGCAAAGCCGTCTTCGTCGGTGATGTCGTCGCCGATGAACACCGGGCGGGCGCCGGCGAAGGGGGGCTCCTGCAGGAAGGCGCGCACCGCGCCGGCCTTGCTCGCGCCGGGGCGGACCAGCTCGATCACGCTCTTGCCGCGCTTGACCTCCAGCGCGTGGCTGCGCGCCAGGTCCTCGGCGAAGCGGACGCCGTGCGGCTCCAGCTCGGGCCGGGCGCGGTAATGGAGCGCGGCGCCGTGCTGCTTCTCCTCCAGCGCGAAGCCGTGCGCCGCGGCGAAGTTTCGCAAGCCATCGATCGCGGCTTGCGGCAGCGCCTCGGCCAGAGCCCCCAGCAGCGAGCCGTCGGCCCGCTCGCGCGCGGCGCCGTGCGATCCGGCGCGGGCGACCCGCAGCGGGCCGAGATGGCGTTCCAGATCGGGGATTGCCCGCCCGCTGACCAGCGCCAGCCGCCCCTCCAGCCGCCCGGCAAGCGCGAACAGGCGGTCGCCGAGCCGGTCCGGGACCGCGATCCCGTCGGGCGTGGCGGCGATCTCCACCAGAGTGCCGTCGAAATCGAGGAACAGCGCCAGCGGCCCGTCGGCGGCCAGGTCGCAGAGGCTGGGCGGCGGGTCGAGGAGCGGGGATTCGGCCATGGCGGCGGGAATAGGGATCGCTCCGGCGCGGTCAATCGCGCGGCGGCACTATCCCGACACAACGAAACAGGGCCACCGGCATCGCTGCCGACGGCCCCGCTCTATTCCGCATCGGTAACCGGCGATTACGGGCTGGTCGGCGAATCCTCGTCGTCGTCGTCCTCGTTGATCTGCCAGATGATCAGGCCGAGCACGACCGCACCCAGCACGCCGAGCAGCGCGGGGCTGCCGCCGCCCATGGATTCCGCTTCCCCGACCGGGGCGGCGGTCCGCGCGACCGGAGCGGCCTGAGCGACCGTGCCGCTGGCGACGAGTGCGGCGGCCGCGGCGCCGACGATTAGCTTACGCATTTGCTTCTCCAGCTTGTTGCAACGGCGAATTACGCGCAACATTGCCCGGCCCGCAAGACATTTTGGCGTATCTACGGACATTTCCCGATGACACGATGCGTATTGGCGGGCAATCGTTGCAGCCGGGCAACGGCGCTTGAACCGCTCGCCGCGCGCCGGTAGCCGTGTTGCCGATGCCCTCCCGCTCTCCCCGCGCCCACGCCGACCGGCTCCGCGCCTGGGCCTCGCTGGTCTTGTTGGTGGTGCTGCTGGCCTTCGCCCCGGCCGCGCAGGCGCGGGTCGAGGTGCATTTCCACAGCTTCAACGGGTCGATGTTCGGCGGCCGCTTCCCCCACGCTTTCGTGGTGTTCGAAGGCACGCTGGAGGAGACCGGCGAGCGAGTGTTCGAGAATTACGGCTTTTCTGCCCGGCGAATCTCTCCGGCGGTGCTGCGCGGCCCGGTCGAGCACATCGTGATGGTGGAGGAGGACCGCTACATAGAGACCACCAACCGCCACTTCACCGTTTCGGTGTCGGACGCCACCTATCGCCGGATGAAGGCGGAGATGATCGCCTGGCGCGACGCGCCGGGGCGCTATTACGACCTCGATAGCCGCAACTGCATCCATTTCGTCGGGCGGATGGCGCAGCTGGCCGGGCTCAGCGTCGATTATCCCCAAAAGCTGCTGCGCAAGCCGCGCGCCTGGCTCAACCATGTCGCCACGCTCAACCCCGTGGTGCCTTCGCGCCGGTTCTGAGCCGGCAGCGGACGCGGCGCCGGGGGCGGGCGATTGCCTCCCCGGCCGCAGCCTGATAGCCGCGCCGCAATCTCGCCAGCGGAGCAAGGCATGTCCGATATCAAGCGCGTGGTGCTCGCCTATTCGGGCGGGCTCGATACCAGCGTGATCCTCAAATGGCTGCAGGTCACCTATGGGTGCGAGGTGGTCACCTTCACCGCCGATCTCGGCCAGGGGGAGGAGCTGGAGCCGGCGCGGGCCAAGGCCCGGCTGATGGGGGTGCCCGACGAGCACATCCATATCGACGATCTGCGCGAGGAATTCGTCCGCGATTTCGTGTTCCCGATGATGCGCGCCAATGCCCGTTACGAAGGCGATTACCTGCTCGGCACCTCGATCGCGCGGCCGCTGATCTCCAAGCGGCTGGTGGAGATCGCGCGGGCCACCGGGGCCGATGCCATCGCCCATGGCGCCACCGGCAAGGGCAACGACCAGGTCCGCTTCGAGCTGTCGGCCTATGCGCTGGCGCCCGACATCCGGGTGATCGCCCCGTGGCGCGAATGGAACCTGACCAGCCGCACCGCGCTGATCGCCTGGGCCGAACAGCACCAGATCCCGGTGCCCAGGGACAAGCGCGGCGAAAGCCCGTTCTCCACCGATGCCAATCTCCTCCACACCTCCTCGGAAGGCAAGGTGCTCGAAGACCCGTGGGAGGAGGTGCCCGGCTATGTCTACAGCCGCACCGTCGATCCCGAGGATGCGCCCGATGTGCCCGAATATGTGACGGTGGATTTCGAGCGCGGCGACGGGGTGGCGCTGAACGGCGAGGCGATGAGCCCGGCGACGCTGCTCGCCGCGCTCAACGAACTTGGCCGGCGCCACGGGATCGGCCGGCTCGACCTGGTCGAGAACCGCTTCGTGGGCATGAAGAGCCGCGGCCTGTACGAGACGCCGGGCGGCGAGATCTATGCCCGCGCGCATCGTGGGATCGAGCAGATCACGCTCGACCGGGGGGCCGCGCATCTCAAGGACGAGCTGATGCCGCGCTATGCCGAGCTGATCTATAACGGCCTGTGGTTTTCGCCCGAGCGCGAGATGCTGCAGGCGGCGATCGACCACAGCCAGGCGGAGGTGACCGGCACGGTGCGGCTGAAGCTGTACAAGGGGGTGGCCGGCGTGGTCGGCCGGCGGTCCCCGCGCAGCCTCTATTCCGAACGCCATGTCACCTTCGAGGACGATGCCGGCGCCTATGACCAGCAGGACGCGGCCGGGTTCATCAAGCTGAATGCGCTGCGGCTGCGGCTGCTGGCGCGGCGCTCGCAAGGGGGCTGAGCGGCCACCGATTCGCCGGCTGGCCGGCTTGTTCGCAGGCGCAGCGATGAGGCGAGCCGGGGCGACGACGAGCCGTTGGGCCGCGCCTGCGGGCGACTTAATCAGGATGGACGACTCGGGACGAGCCGGGGCGGGCGCGGGGTGGGCTGCCGGCGGGCGGGTAGGCGCGGGCGGCGGGCGGGATTATCCCGGCCATCCAACTGGACGGGACCTTTCTGCCATATGCACATGCGCGCCAGAATCGGGGCGGCGATCGCCCTCTGCGCGCTCGGCACATCGCTGAGCGCCGTTCACGCGGCCAATGCCGAGCCTGCCATCTCCATCGAGGCGGCGGCGGCACCTCAGGACAACGGCATCGACCTGCCCCGGTTCCGGCCGGCGTTGCAATTCGTCTCCAGCCCGGTGGTGCAGCCGGTTCCCGAGGCTGCCGAGAGCGACGCGGAGGCCGCGCTGCGGGCGATCGGCGGGGGCGTGGCGAGCTGGTACGGGGCGCAATTCGCCGGCCGCCGCACCGCCAGTGGCGAGCGCTTCGACCCGCAGGAGCTGACCGCCGCGCATCGCAGCCTGCCCTTCGGCAGCCGGGTGCGGGTGACCCATGCGCGCAGCGGCAAGTCGGTGGTGGTGCGGATCAACGATCGCGGCCCGTTCTCCGGCCAGCGGGTGATCGACCTCAGCCAGGCGGCCGCGCGGCAGATCGGCATCGTCGGCGCCGGCAGCGGACGGGTCGAGCTGGCGCTGCTCGCCTCCTGATCCGGCCCGCCGGCGGCGCGGTTTCGCGGCCTAGCGCGGCGGGCGCAGCGGGCGGAAGCGGCGCAGCGGGTCGGGCGAGACGGCCGCGATCCGGGGGCCGGCGGGAACGGCTGGAACACCTGGAACACGGTCCTGGCTTGAGAATGCCGCGGCCCTGGCGATGGCCTCCGCGATGGCGCGCGTGCTGTGGCCGGTGTCGGTCCACGCGCCCGGCCCGGCATCGTGCGCGGCATCGCGTCCGGCCCCCTGCCCTGGTTCGGGGCGCGGTCCCGGCGTAGCCCCCTGCCCCGCCCCCTGCCCGGCCCCCCGCGCTGCATGATCCCGGCGCGGCCCCGGCACGACCAGCCACCATTCGGGCTCGCCGGCCTCGAAGGCGGCGAGCTGGGCGACCTCCACGTCCCCCAGATTGCCGAGCGAGCGCATCGGCGGGGCGTCGGCGGGGCGCGCGGCCTCCATCGCCAGCAGGCGGCGGGTGACGGGCGGAAGCTCCTCGGGCTGCGGCGCCGGCGGGCCGA
>JACIYY010000185.1 GCA_014359685.1 Porphyrobacter sp.
GACTGGCTGGGCCTGCAAGGGGGGAACTTCCCCGGCGCCCGCTCGCTGGACCAGTGATGAACAAGACCTTTCTGCTGCCGCCCGTCGCGGATCGTGCGCCGTGAGCCGGCTGGTCGTGATCTCCAACCGCGTCGCCGTGCCCAAGGCGCGCGGCGCGGCCGGCGCGCAAGGGGGGCTGGCGGGCGCGCTCAATTCCGCACTGAAGCAGAACGGCGGGGTGTGGTTCGGCTGGTCGGGGCAGGAAGTGGAGGCGTTCACCGGCGCGATCAACGTCCAGCGCAGCGACGGAGTGACCACCGCCACCATCGACCTCGAACCGCAGGACGTGGACGAATATTACAACGGCTACGCCAATTCGACGCTGTGGCCGCTGTTCCATTATCGCATCGACCTGACGCAGTACGAGCAGGAGTTCGGCAAGGGCTACGAACGGGTCAACGAGCGCTTCGCCGAGAGCGTGCTGCCGCTGATCGAGCCCGAGGACACGATCTGGGTCCACGATTACCACCTGATGCCGCTGGGCGAGCGGCTGCGGGCGCGCGGCATCCGCAACCGCATCGGCTTCTTCCTCCACATTCCCTGGCCGCCGACCCGGCTGTTCGTCTCGCTGCCGTTCCACGAGCGGCTGGTGCGCGCGCTGCTGCATTACGACCTGATCGGCTTCCAGACCGAGGAATGGCTGGAAAGCTTCATCCATTATTGCCGCAAGGAACTGGGTGCCGAGGTCGATGAGGAGCGCTGCACGGTCACGCTCGACGGGCGCAGGACGCTGGCCCGCGCCTATCCGATCGGCATCGACTACGACCATTTCATGGCCCAGGGCGACACGCTGACCGCGCGCAACGCGTTCCAGCGGGTCGATGCCAGCACCCGCAACCGCACCGCCATGATCGGGGTCGACCGGCTCGATTATTCCAAGGGCCTGCCCGAACGGGTGGAGGGGATCGGCCGCTTCTTCGATACCTATCCCGAACGCACCAAGGACCTGGTGTTCATCCAGATCGCGCCGCCCAGCCGCGAGGATATCCGATCCTATCAGCAGATCCGCACGGTGCTGGAACAGAAGACCGGGCAGATCAACGGCGCCCGTTCCGACATCGACCTGGTGCCGATCCGCTACGTCAATCGCGGCTATAGCACGGCCGAATTGTTCGGCTTCTACCGCGCCAGCAAGATCGGGCTGGTCACGCCGTTGCGTGACGGGATGAACCTGGTGGCCAAGGAATATGTCGCGGCGCAGGATCCCGAGGATCCCGGCGTGCTGATCCTGTCGCGCTTCGCCGGGGCGGCGTTGCAGATGCCCGATGCGCTGCTGGTCAACCCGTACAGCCCCGACGATCTGGCCCACAATATCCGCCTCGCGCTCGACATGCCGCTGGCCGAGCGGCGCGAGCGGTGGGAGAGACTGATCGTCAATGTCCGCGAACAGAACGTGCTGCGCTGGACCGAGGCGATCCTCGGCGATCTGGAGGCGATCGAGCCGCAGCCGGCGGCGGGCAGCGGCAGCTGAGGCGGCGGACCGTTCAGTCCGGTCGGGCGAGCACCGCGGCAAAGCTCGCCGCATCGGTATTGCCGCCGGTCAGCAGGATCGCGGTGCGCCCGTCGAGCGCGACCTTGCCGGCCAGCGCCGCCGCCAGCGCCGCCGCGCCGCCCGGCTCCAGCACCAGCCGCAGCTCGGCAAAGGCGAAGCGCTGGGCCGCGCGCACCTCCGCCTCGCTGACCGCGACCCCGCTGGCGCGGCCGTTCAGCACCGCAAAGTTGATCGGCCAGGTGGCCAGCGTCTGCAGCGCGTCGCAGGCGGTCGGCGGCGGGTTGGGGCCGACGCGCTGGATCGCGCCGGCGGCGAGGCTGCGGGCGACATCGTCCCACCCTTCGGGCTCGACCGTGACGATCTCGGCATCGGGGCAGGCGAGGGCGAGGCCGGCGGCCAGCCCGCCGCCGCCGCAGCAGGCGACGATCCGGGTCGGCGGACCGCCCGCCCCCGGCCCCCCAAGCGCGGCGATCTGCGCGGCGAGCTCGATCCCGGCGCTGCCCTGCCCTTCGATCACCCACGGATCGCCGAAGGGATGAACCAGCACCGCCCCGCGCTCGGCCGCCAGCGCGCCGGCGATGGCATCGCGGTCCTCCCGGCCGGGGCGGTCGTAGAGCACGATGTCGGCGCCCAGCTCGCGCACCCGCGCCAGCTTCACCCGGGGCGCGTCGCTGGGCATCACGATCGCCGCCGCGATCCCCAGCCGCCGCGCCGCCCAGGCGACGCCCTGCGCGTGGTTGCCGCTCGACACCGCGACCACGCCGCGCGCGCGCTCGGCAGCGTCCAGCTCGCTGAGCCGGTGCCAGGCGCCGCGAATCTTGAACACCCCGATCGGTTGCAGGCACTCGGCCTTGGCCCAGACGGTGGCGCCGCCGATGGCGACCGGCAGCAGCGGGGTCGGCGGCAGGATCGCGGCGATCGAGCGCGCGGCGCGCAGCACGCCGTCCCTGCTCGGGGCGCGGCTCGCGGCGGGGGTAGGGGGTGGCATTTCGATTGCGGTCACCTTGCCGTTCGCGTGCATTGGCCTAAGGGGGCGCGCGGCGCATGCGCGCATTGCTCTGGGTTTCGCAATGGGAGGCATCCA
>JACIYY010000186.1 GCA_014359685.1 Porphyrobacter sp.
GGAGGCCATCTGGCTCGCCATCGCGCGCTTGAAGATCAGATCGTAGAGCCGCCCCTCGTCGCCCGTGCCCAAGCGGTCACGGGTGAACTCGGTCGGCCGGATCGCCTCATGCGCCTCCTGCGCGTTCTTGGCCTTGGTCTGGTAGAGGCGCGGCTTTTCCGGCAGGTAGTGCCCGTCATAGCGCTCGGCGATGGCCTTGCGGCAGGCGCTGATCGCGCCGGGGTCCATCTGCACGCCGTCGGTCCGCATATAGGTGATCGCGCCCGCTTCGTAGAGCGATTGCGCCAGCCGCATCGTGTGCTGCGCCGAAAAGCCCAGCTTGCGCGCCGCCTCCTGCTGCAGCGTGGAGGTGGTGAAGGGCGGCGCCGGGTGGCGCTTCAGCGGCCGGGTCTCGACCTCCTCGACCGTGAAGCGCGCCGCCTCCACCGCCGCCTTGGCGCGCGCGGCAGTGGCGCCATCGCCGATCGACAGGCGCTCCAGCTTTTGACCGTCGAAGGTCACCAGCCGCGCGTCGAAACCGGTCCCGTCCTGCTCCATCCGGGCGATCACGGACCAGTATTCCTGCGCGACGAAGGCCTCGATCTCGCGCTCGCGGCTGACGATCAGGCGCAGCGCCACCGACTGCACGCGGCCTGCGCTCTTGGCGCCGGGCAGCTTGCGCCACAGGACCGGCGAGAGGGTGAAGCCGAACAGGTAATCGAGCGCGCGGCGGGCGAGATAGGCGTCGATCAGGTCGGTATCGAGCTGGCGCGGCGCCTTCATCGCCTCTGTCACCGCCTGTTTGGTGATGGCGTTGAAGGTGACCCGCTCGACCTCCGCCGGCAGCGCCTTGCGCGCCTTGAGCAGCTCCAGAACGTGCCAGCTGATCGCCTCCCCCTCGCGGTCGGGGTCGGTGGCGAGGATCAGGCGGTCGGCCGTCTTGGCGGCATCGGCGATCTCCTTCAGCCGCTTGGCCTTGTCGGCATAGACCTCCCAGTCCATCGCGAAGTCCTCGTCCGGGCGCACCGATCCGTCCTTGGGCGGCAGGTCGCGGACATGGCCGTAGGAGGCAAGGACGCGGTAGTCCCGGCCGAGATATTTCTCGATGGTTTTCGCCTTGGCCGGCGATTCGACGATGACGAGCTGCATGGCGGTGCGCGATGATCCTTCACGTGTGTACGCGCGAGGGTGGCGGCGGCGGGGCGGCGGCGTCAAGCGGCCAACATGTCGCCGCGCCAGCCCACGGCGTCATGCCAGCGAAAGCTGGCATCTCTCCGGGTCAAGACCACACCCCGCGTCGTCCCAGCGAAACCCGGCCCCCTGCGGCCAGGACCACACCCCACGTCATGCCAGCGAAAGCTGGCATCTTTCCCGGTCAAGACTACGATCTCGTCCCGAATGGCCGGCTGGACCTATATCCTGACCAACAAACCCCGCGGCGTCCTGTATGTGGGCGTCACCGCCGACCTGTCCGCGCGGATGATGCAGCACCGCGCCGGCACCGGTTCCGGCTTCTGCCGCCGCTATGGCCTGAAGCGGCTGGTGCTCGCCGAGCGGCACGACAGGATCGAGAATGCAATCATGCGCGAGAAGGCGCTCAAGGCATGGAAGCGGGACTGGAAGATCGCGCTGGTCGAGGCTGCGAACCCTTCGTGGGACGATTTGTTCGAGCTCATGGTTTAACGGCGGGAGACCCCAGCTTTCGCTGGGGTGACGATTGGGGGGCGGGCCGGCGAGCTGCCCCCCTCACCCCGCCAGCGACACCCTGCCGCCCGCGTGCCGCACCAGCCGGCCGGCGATCTCCAGCTCCAGCAGCGCCATCTGCACCGCGCCCGGCGCCTGCTCGCTCTGGCGGATCAGCTCGTCGACCCCGACCGGCGCGGTGGTGAGCAGCGCGGCGAGGTCGGCGGGGTCGCCCTCCTCCAGCCCCTCCTCGGCGAGGAAGGCATCGGGCGGCGCCTCGGCGAAGCGCGAGCGGGGGCGGCCGGTGAAGCCTTCCAGCAGCTCGGCCACATCCTCCGGGGTCTGGACCAGCACTGCGCCGTCGCGGATCAGCTGGTTGCAGCCGTGGCTGCGCGGTTCCAGCGGGCTGCCGGGGATCGCCATCACCTCGCGCCCGGCCTCCCCCGCCAGCCGGGCGGTGATCAGCGAGCCGGACCTCGGCGCTGCCTCCACCACCAGCGTTCCCAGCGCCAGCCCGGCGATGATCCGGTTGCGGCCGGGAAAGTGGCTGCCGCGCGGCTCGGTGCCGGGGGGCTGCTCGGCGATCAGCAGGCCCTCGGTCGCGATCCGCTCCTGCAACCCGGCGTGCTGGGGCGGATAGGCGATGTCGATGCCGCTGGCGATCACGCCGACGGTGCCGCCGCCGCCCGCCTCCAGCGCGCCGTGATGCGCGGCGCCGTCGATCCCGCGCGCGAGGCCCGAGACGATGGTGAAGCCCTGCGCCGCGAGCGCGCCGGCGAAGTCGCGCGCCAGCTTGACCGCCGCCGCGCTGGCATTGCGCGCCCCGACCATCGCCACGCAGGGCCGCGCCGCCAGCTGGCGCTCGCCCCGCAGGGTCAGGATCGGCGGCGGGCCGTCGATCTGGGCCAGCAGCCCCGGATAATCGGGCGAATCGTGGAACAGGTAGCGCGCGCCCGCCACCCGCGCGGCGGCGATCTCGCGCTCGATCCGCTCCACCGGCGCAGGGGCGTAGGGGCGCCCGCCGCGCCGCGCCAGGTCGGGCAGCGCCGCGACCGCCGCCACCGCATTGCCGAACCGGCGCAGCAGCTGGGCATAGCTGACCGGGCCGATATTGGGGGACCGCAGCAGGCGGATGCGGGCGAACGCCTCCTCCTGCGACAGGGCGGCCGGGGAGAGGGCCGACGCGCTCATCCCCCGCGGCCGATGCGCGGCTCCGTCCCGGCACGCAGGCGGGCGATATTGGCGCGGTGCAGCCACAGCACCAGCGCGGCGATCGCCGCCAGCACCGGGACCAGCTCCCACCGGCCGAGCAGCGCCGCGCCCAGCGGCGCCGCCACCGCCGCGCCCATCCCCGCCAGCGAGGAGACGCGCAGAACCGCCAGCAGGCCCAGCCACACCGCCGCGTAGATCGCGCCGATCGGCCAGCCGAGCCCGAAGCACACGCCGGCCGTGGTCGCCACCCCCTTGCCGCCGCGAAAGCGCAGCCACAGCGGGAAGCAATGGCCCAGCACCGCGCCCAGCGCGGCGAAGCCGACGGCTTCCGGAAACCACCGCCACGCCAGCGCCACCGGCACATAGCCCTTGGCCATGTCCAGCAGCAGGACCAGCGCGGCGAGCGGCTTGCTGCCGGTCCGCAGCACGTTGGTGGCGCCGATATTGCCGCTGCCGATGCGGCGGATGTCGCCCTTGCCGGCGGCTGCGGCCAGCAGCAGGCCGAACGGGACCGAACCGATCAGATATCCGCCCAGCGCGGAGAGAAATGCATCCAAGGCAGCGATTCCCCTCGTCCTGAGCTTGTCGGGCGGCGGTGCGGTCTTCTAGCGGGGGCGATAGATGGAAAAGCCGCCCTCCGACAAGCACCAGCCGGGCGAGCCGGACCCGGCAGGGGCGCCAGCGGCCCCGATCCTGCTGTTCGATTCGGGCGTCGGCGGCCTCACCGTGCTGGCCGCGCTGCGCCGCCTGCTGCCACAAGCCCCGGTGATCTACGCCGCCGACCTCGCCGGCCTGCCCTATGGCGAGAAGAGCGAGGCGGAGATCGCCGCCCGCGTCGCCGGGCTGCTGGGGCGGCTGGCCGAACGCTATCGGCCGCGACTGATCTGCATCGCCTGCAACACCGCCTCGACCATTGCCCTGGGCATGGTGCGCGACGTGCTGCACGTGCCGATCGTCGGCACCGTGCCGGCGATCAAGCCGGCGGCGGCGATGACCCGGACCGGGACGATCGGCCTGCTGGGCACCGCGGCCACGATCCGCCAGGCCTATGTCGACCGGCTGGAGGCACAATTCGCCGCCGGCAAGCGCCTGCTGCGCCACGCCGCGCCCGATCTGGTCGCGGCGGCAGAGGCCAGGCTGCGCGGCGAGGTGCCCAGCCCCGCCGCGATCCGCGCCGCGGTGGCGGGCCTGCGCGCGCAGCCGGGGGGCGAGGCGATCGACACCGTCGTGCTCGCCTGCACCCATTTCCCGCTGCTGACGGCGGAGCTGGCGCGCGAATTCGGCCCCGGCGTTCGCTTCGTCGATGGGGCGGAGGGCATCGCCCGGCGCATCGTCGCCCTCACCGCCGGGCAGCCCTTCGCCCGCGCCGCCCCCGATCTGGCGCTGTTCACCGGGCCGCAGGATGCCTGCGCGGCGTTGCGCCCGGCGCTGGCCGACCATGGCCTCGATCGCTGTGAGCGGCTTTAGTTGCGATCCGCTCGCAAACTCAGCCCTTTAATCGCGGCGGCGTTTGGCCTAGATCGCGCCGCGAGAACGGCCGCCCCCCGCAGGCGGTGCAGCACGGACAGATCCGCTGAACTACGATCAGATCTTCGACCAGGCGATCGACCGGCTGCACGCCGAAGGACGCTACCGGGTCTTCATCGACATCCTGCGCAACAAGGGCGCGTTCCCCAATGCGCGCTGCTTTGCCGGGCACAACGGCCCCAAGCCGATCGTCGTGTGGTGCTCCAACGATTACCTCGCGATGGGCCAGCACCCCAAGGTGGTGGCGGCAATGGAGGAGGCGCTGCACGATGTCGGCGCGGGCAGCGGGGGCACGCGCAATATCGGCGGCAACACCCATTACCACATCCAGCTGGAAGGCGAGCTGGCCGACCTGCACGGCAAGCAGGCGGCGCTGCTGTTCACCAGCGGCTATGTCTCCAATGACGCCACGCTGTCGACGCTGGCCCGGCTGCTGCCCGGCTGCGTGATCTTCTCCGACGAGCTGAACCATGCCAGCATGATCGCCGGCATCCGCAATTCCGGCTGCGAGAAGCGCGTCTTCCGCCACAACGATCCGGCCCATCTCGAAGAGCTGCTGGCCGCCGAAGACCCGGCCGTGCCCAAGCTGATCGCGTTCGAGAGCGTCTATTCGATGGACGGCGACGTGGCCCCGATCCACGCCTTCTGCGACCTGGCGGACCGCTACAACGCGCTGACCTATTGCGACGAGGTCCATGCGGTCGGCATGTATGGCGAGCGCGGCGGCGGCATTTCGGAACGCGACGAGGCGGCCCACCGGATCGACATCATCGAAGGCACGCTGGGCAAGGCGTTCGGGGTGATGGGCGGCTACATCGCCGCCGACAGGCGGATCGTCGATTGCGTGCGTTCCTATGCGCCGGGATTCATCTTCACCACCTCGCTCTCGCCTGTGCTGGTCGCGGGCGTGCTCGCCTCGGTCCGCCACCTCAAGGAATCGAGTGTCGAGCGCGAGAGGCAGCAGGCCGCCGCCGCCACGCTCAAGCGCCTGTTCCGCGCAGCCGGGCTGCCGGTGATGGACTCGACCACCCACATCGTGCCGCTGATGGTCGGCGACCCGGTGCGGGCCAAGCGGATCAGCGACATCCTGCTGGCCGAATACGGCGTCTATGTGCAGCCGATCAACTTCCCCACCGTCCCGCGCGGGACCGAACGGCTGCGCTTCACCCCCGGCCCTGCCCATAGCGAGGCGATGATGGTCGAACTGACGCAGGCGCTGGTCGAGATCTGGGACCGGCTGGAACTGGAACTGCGCAAGGCCGCCTGACCGTCTCTGACTGACCGGCCTGGCAGCCCGCCGCCGATCGTGATCGCGCCCGGCGGAGCGGGAAAGACGGGCCGCCCGGGGTGCTCCCGGACAGGCCCTCCTCATCCTCGGCGACCCGGACTCTAGCGCAGGCTGACCACGTTGTCGCTGCGCCGCTGGTCCTGCCGCTCGCCAGTGTAGAGGCTGGCCATCGGCTCGTCGCTCACGATCACCGCCTGCGCGGCGCCGAAGCCGTTGAAGCCGGTCTTCATCGCCGCGCCATAGGCGCCCAGCATCCCGATCTCGATATAGTCGCCGGCCTGGATATCGGCCGGCAGCTCGAACGGGCCCTTCATGTAATCGGCATCGTCGCAGGTCGGGCCGTAAAAGGCGAACTTGGCCAGCGGCTGGGTCAGATCGTCCTCCAGCGCCGCGACCGGGAAGCGCCAATCGACATGGGCGGCATCGAACAGCGCGCCATAGGCGCCGTCATTGATGTACAATTCGTCGCCGCGCCGCTTCTCCACCCGCACCACCACGCTCGAATATTCGGCGCACAGCGCACGGCCGGGCTCGGCCCACAGCTCCGCATTGTAGCTGATCGGCAGCGCCTCGAAATGGCGGTGGATGATCGCGAAATAATCGTCCAGCGGCGGCGGCTCCATGCCCGGATAGGAGCTCGGAAAGCCGCCGCCGACATCGACGATATCGACCGTCACCGCCGCCTGCGCGATCGCCGCGCGCACGCGGTCGAGCGCCTGGACATAGGCGAACGGCGTCATCGCCTGGCTGCCGACATGGAAGCAGATCCCCAGCGCATCGCAATGCTGGCGGGTCGCCTGCAGCAGCGGCGCGGCATCGACCAGATCGACCCCGAACTTGGCGGCGAGGCTAAGCTCGGAATGTTCGGAGGAGACGCGCAGCCGGACCAGCAGGTTGAGGTCGCCCGCCGGCGTGCCGTCCCCGGCCGCGCAGGCGCCAACGATCTTCTCCAGCTCCTCCATCGTATCGAGGCTGAAGGTCCGCACGCCGTGCTGGTGATAGGCCTCGGCAATCGCGCTCGCGGTCTTGACCGGGTGCATGAAGCACAGCGTCGCCTCCGGCAGCAGCGCGCGCACCAGCCGCACCTCGGCGATCGAGGCGACGTCGTAATGCGTGATGCCGTTGGCCCACAGCAGGCTCAGCAGGTCGGGCGAAGGATTGGCCTTCACCGCATACAGGCTGGTGCCGGGGAAGCCCTGCGCGAAAAACCGCGCCGCCCGCGCCGCGGCATGCGGGCGGTTGAGCATCACCGGTTCGTCCGGAGCGAGGGCGCGGACTACAGACCGTGCGTCAGGATAATGGTGCAATTCAAGGGACCCCCAAACGTCAGTTTGAACAAGGCTGCCTTGCGGTTAGGAAGTCCCCTTGGGGCAGCGGAGCGGCGCATATAGGGCCACGCTCCGCCAGCGCAAGGTGATTCTGGCGCCGCTGCCGGCGGGAAAAGCCGAGCCGTTCGAGGCATCGGGCGGGCGCCGGGCTGCATGACATGCGCGCGCGGCTGAGGCATGGTCGCCTTACGGGAGGAGGAGCGCTTCGCAGATGACCCAGCAGCACGATGCCGCGCAGGATCGCGGCGACGGCCTAACCGCGATCGCCCTGTCGCAGCAGCCGCCGGACCAGCGCCGCGCGCTGCTCGCCCACTATGTGGAGGCGGTGTACAATCCGGCCTTTCCCGACCCCTCCTTGCGCGAGGATCCCGAGAATTGGCTGCGGCTGATCGAGCGATCGCCGGGGCCACCGCAGCCGCTTACCGAGGTCGTCCTGTTGCTCGACCCGGCGGGCCGCCCGGTCGGGGGCGCCACCGTGGAGCTCTACCGGCAGGCCGGCTGCGGGCTGCTGACCTATCTGGCGGTCCGTCCCGAGCGGCGCGAGCGAGGGCTTGGGCGGCGGCTGGTCTCGCTCGCACGGGAGAGCCTGACGCGGATGGCGGGGGCCGCAGTGCCGATGTTCGCCGAAACCGAGCGGCTGGAAGATGCGCGAACCCCAGCCCAGCGGGCGGAGATCGTGACCCGGCTGCGCCGCCTCTCGGCGCTGGGCGGGCGACGGGTCCAATTCGATTATACCATGCCGCCGCTGCGCAGCGACAGCCGCACGCACCGGCTCTACCTGCTGGTGTTCGACGCCGAAGGCGAGGACGTCGAGGCGGGGCGCGTCGCTGCGTTGCTCGACGAACTCGCCCGGGCGCTCGGCACCACGCTGGGCGCCCATGACGCTACGGCGCGGATGGCGGATCGGCTCGCCACGGTCGAGCGGCTGGCGCTCGGCGATCTGGCTCCGCCCGACAGGGTGCTGCGCGAATGCCCGTTCTTCAGCCCCTTCGCGCGCGCTTCGATCGCCTACGCGGTCGAGATCCCGCAGAGCGTGATCGGCCCTTCGGCCTTCCGCATCTCCGATGTCTACAAGGTGATGTCGCGCGCCGACCCCCGCCTGTCGGACGCCGAGCAGAGCCGGGCGCGCAGCCTGTTCGGCCCCACCCGGTCGTTCCTCGATGACATCACCACCGGCGGACCGGGCGTCAATGGCCGCCCGCTGCTGCTCGCCGCCGAAGCTGGCAGCGACGGCCCGATCCGTCGGCCGCTGGTGGTCGAACGCGGGCCCTATTGGGACTATGATTTCGAAGGCACCCCAGTGTTCCTCGAAATCGCCGATGAGGAGCGACGGCACCTGGAGCTCGCCTATCATGAGCATTTCTGCCTCTTCGAGAGCGGGCGGCTGCTCTACGTGATCGTGATCGGCAACGATCCTGCCAAGAGTCCTTGCCTGGACGAATATGCCGTCATCCAGCTGCAGCAGCTGGCGGTCGATCCCGATCGCACCGGGCAGGAGACCTATCTCGGCTTCCGCGCCGAGGCAGAGGGGTCTTCTGCCGTGTCGCTGAACCGGTTCGTGCGCGATCGGCTCGCCGCCTTGTCCGGCCCGTCGCAGGCGGAGGCGTCGGCGGTGCGTGACGTGCTGCGCCTGTTCGGCATCGCGCGCAGTGTCGCACTGGAACCGGACGCGCCGGTGCTCCCGGTGAAGAACGCCATCGTCATGATCGAGGACGAGGCGCTGTTCGCCGCCGCGCAGCACACCTATGAATTCTACCGCATGGACGCAGGCGACTCGCGCCAGCCGCCCGGCTCCACCGGAGGCGCGTGGGCTGGCGGCGAGCAACCGGCGGAAGTGGTGGCAGATGACGAAGCCTGGCGCCGGCGCTTCGCCGGGAAGGGCCACCACACGCTGGACGGCTTCGGCGCCAAGCGCCCCGCGCGCACGATCCCGCGGTCGCTCAAGGCTTTCGCCGGCATCGCGCAGGCCATCCCCGATTTTCCGCGGGTGGACGAATCGGAGCTCCACGATTCGACGCGGCCGATCTCTGTCGCGCCGCAGAACCTGTTCTACAATCATCCCGCCGTGCAGCTGGAGGTCGGCGTCCAGTGGCGCACCTTCCGAGAGGCGGCGGATGAGATCGGCGCCTGTCCCTACGCCCTGCTGACCTGGCTGATCGCGGCCCACGACGAGCTGATCGTGTCCGACATGGAGGCGCGGATCGAGCGGATGCTGCTCGGCGCGGTGAGGGCGGACGTTCCGCTGGCGGAGATCGGCCGCACCCATCCGATGCGCAATGTCGACCAGGTGATGAGCCAGATGCGCAAGCTGTGGCCGTCGAGCGAGCGTCTGGTGGACAGCAACCTGGAAGAGCGGATCGACATCTTCCGCTGGTGCTCGATTCATCAGTCGGGCAACATCTTCCGCTATCCCACGGAGCGCGAGCTGCTCGCCAATATCGGAACGGCCCGCGGCACGCAGCAGCGCTTTGCGGCGGCGCACGATCTGCTCGACCGGTACGAGAACCTGATCGAGGATGTCTCGACGCTCGCC
The DNA here is from genome assembly GCA_014359685.1 of Porphyrobacter sp. Lineage (GTDB taxonomy): Bacteria > Pseudomonadota > Alphaproteobacteria > Sphingomonadales > Sphingomonadaceae > Croceibacterium. Next base: position 9,551 of record JACIYY010000186.1, read on the forward strand.
AGCGCCCATGCAGGGCGCAACACCAACTGGCTGCTGACGGCGATCACCGTGTTCGGGATCGCGCAGATGACCTCGGCCCTCGTCTCGCTGGGCATGAGCAGCGGCGACGCGCTGTGGGCAACGGCGGGCGTGCTGGTGGCGACCGGCTGCGCCTTTGCGCTGTGGCGCAGATCGACTCAGCTCAGCCGGTCGCGAAAATCCTCGTAGCCGAAGCGGCGCACGCATTCGAGCGCGTCGGTCTCGCTGTCCCACAGCCAGATCGAAGGCAGCGGGACGCCGTTGAAGGTGGTCGTCTTGACCATCGAATAATGCGCCTGGTCGAGGAAGGCGATGCGCTCGCCCGGCCGGCACGGCACCGGCAGGCGGTAATCGCCAATGACGTCGCCGGCGAGGCAGGACGGCCCGCCCAGCCGGACCGCCTCGCCATCGGTCGCCTCGCGCAGCATGGCCGGGCGATAGGGCGCCTCGATCACGTCGGGCATATGGCAGGTGGCGGAAATGTCGGTGATCGCCAGCGGCATCCCGTTCCAGTGCGAATCGAGGATCGTGCCCACCAGAATGCCGGCATCCAGCGCCACCGCCTCGCCCGGCTCCAGATAGAGCTCGGCGCCGGTATCCTCCTTCACGTCGCGCAGGAACTCGACCAGCTCCTCGCGCTGGTAATCGGCGCGGGTGATGTGGTGGCCGCCGCCGAAATTGAGCCATTTGAGCTGGTCGAAGAACGGCTCGAGATGGTCGAACACCGCTTCCCAGGTGCGTTGCAGCGGCCCCAGATCCTGTTCGCACAGAGTGTGGAAATGGATGCCGTCGACGCCCTCCATATGCTCTGCCGTCAGCTGGTCGATCGGGAAGCCAAGGCGCGAATGCGGCGCGCACGGATCGTAGCGCGGCACCTCGCCTTCGGCATGGAGCGGATTGATCCTGAGGCCCACATCGAACCCGCCGCCGCTGGCGCGCGCCTGATCGAGGATCAGCGCGGCGCGGCGCATCTGGCCGGGCGAATTGAAGATGACATGGTCCGACAGGCGGGCGATCTCGGGCAGGTCGTCGGGCTTGTAGGCGGCGCAATAGGTGGCGATCTCGCCATCGTAGAACTCGGAGGCCAGCCGCGCCTCCCACAGGCCGGAGGTGCACACCCCGTCGAGATATTCGCCGATGATCGGCGCCACCGACCACATCGAGAACGCCTTGAGCGCAGCCAGCACCTTGATATCGGCGGCATCGCGAATGCCGGCGAGGATCTGCAGGTTGGCGCGCAGCCTGGCCGCATCGACGACGAAGGCCGGCGAATCGACTCGGGAGAGGTCGAAGCGGGCGAAGGCGCCCGGATCGCCGGCTCTGGTTTGCATCTCAGCGGTCCTTGGGCAGCGGGTGGATGGGGAGGCAGCGCCGGATTGCCGCGTCGCCTGCGGCTCCTCGCAATGACGGGGAGATGGGGCCGGCTGACCGGGGCGCGCTGGATTGCCGCGTCGCCTGCGGCTCCTCGCAATGACGACGCGGGGGGAATGGGCGCCCTTCCTTCGTCATTGCGAGCGCAGCGAAGCAATCCATGGCCGCCACTCCGCGCTCCGAAGCCGGCGACCGGCGCCGGCGGATTGCGCGCCCTTCCTTCGTCATTGCGAGCGTAGCGAAGCAATCCATGACCCCCCGCCCTGCGTTCAGAAGTCCAGCGGCCCTTCCAGCTCCTCCACCGTCCACGGCAGGCCCTGCGTGTTCAGCATCTCCATGAACGGATCGGGATCGAACTGTTCCATGTTGAACACCCCGTCGCCCGACCACTGGCCGGTCAGGATCATCGCCGCGCCGATCATCGCCGGCACGCCGGTGGTGTAGCTGACCGCCTGGTTGCCGGTTTCGCGGAAGGCTTCCTCATGGTCGCAGATATTCTTGATGTAGAAGGTCTTTTCGCCCTCGCCATCCTTCGCCCGGCCGGTGGCGATGACGCCGATATTGGTCTTGCCCCTGGTGGTCGAACCGAGGCTGGCCGGTTCGGGCAGCACCGCCTTGAGGAATTGCAGCGGCACGATCGGGCGGCCTTCGTACATCACCGGGTCGATCCAGGTCA
>JACIYY010000187.1 GCA_014359685.1 Porphyrobacter sp.
ACGATCAGCAGCATGTCGGCCCTGCGCGTTGCGGTTGGCCTGGAAACCGGTCAGGTTAATCCGGTGGCCGCTGGGGTACAGATAGGCCGCATGGTCACCTCCGGGAAGCACGCGGACGCAACCACTAGGCATTTACACAGGTAACCATTCATACAAGCGACATGTTCGCGCCACCCGTCACATCGGCTTGTCAGCGTGCCCGCGATCGGCCATCCTGTCGCCGCCAGCCCATCGGGGCCGCGGCCATGGGAGCGGGGCGATGCAGATCGAATTCATCATGCTGGGGGCGATCATCGTCCTTGCGCTGGTCAACATCATGTGGGCCGCCAACGGCCGCACCAAGCAGTACGGGATTGCATGGAACATGGGCCCGCGCGACGAGACGGCGATGCCGCCGCTCAACCCGGTCACCGGCCGCCTGCTGCGCGCGCAGGCGAACCTTTACGAGACCCTGCCGCTGTTCATCGCGGCGCTGCTGGGGGCGGCGGCGGTCGGCCATCTGGGATGGAAGACGCAAGCGGGCGCGGTGCTCTATTTCGTCGGCCGGCTGATCTACCTGCCGCTCTACGCCGCCGGGGTGCCCAAGGTCCGCACGCTCGCCTGGATGGTGGCGATGGTCGGTCTGCTGCTGACGCTGTGGGCGCTGCTGTTCGGTTGAGCGTGGCCGTGCCGGGCGGTCACGCATCGCGCCGCCCGGCCCTCGCTCAGCCCGCCGCTCGCGGCCTTTCGGTCATGCGAGATAGGCCGCTTCGGTGCGGGCGGCGATATCCTCGGCACTCACACCCGGTGCGCATTCGATCAGGCGGAACCGGGCGGTGCGGCTCTCCCGCTCGAACACCGCAAGGTTGGTGATGATCATGTCGACCACGTTGCGCCCGGTATAAGGCAGCGTGTTCTCGCGCCGGAACTTGGGATTGCCGGCCTTGTCGGTGTGGTCCATCAACACGATGATCCGCTTGACCCCGGCGACCAGATCCATCGCCCCGCCCGGCCCCTTGACCATCTTGCCAGGCACCATCCAGTTCGACAGGTCGCCATCCTGGCTGACCTCCATCGCCCCCAGGATCGAGGCGTCGATATGGCCGCCGCGAATCATCGCGAAGCTGTCCGCCGAGGAGAAATAGGAGGTGTGGGGCAATTCGGTGATGGTCTGCTTGCCGGCATTGATGATGTCGGCGTCGATCTGCTGTTCGGTCGGGAACGGGCCGAGGCCGAGCATCCCGTTCTCCGAATGGAGCGTCACCTCGATCCCGTCGGGGATGTAATTGGCCACCAGCGTGGGGATGCCGATCCCCAGATTGGCGTAATAGCCGTCCTTCAGCTCGCGCGCGGCACGGGCGGCCATCTGCTCGCGGGTCCAGCCGGTCATGCTGCGTCCCTGGTGATGGTGCGCTGCTCGATGCGCTTTTCGTTGCGGGTGGCAAGGATCATCCGCTGCACGAAGATCGCCGGGGTATGGACGTGATCGGGCTTCAGATGATCGACGAATTCCTCGACCTCGGCCACCGTCACCCGCCCGGCGGTGGCGGCATTGGGGTTGAAGTTGCGCGCGGTCTTGCGGAACATCAGATTGCCGAAGCGGTCGGCCCGCCACGCCTTCACGATCGCGAGGTCTGCGGTCAGGCCGGTTTCGAGCACATAGGTCTCGCCGTCGAACTCCTTCAGCTCCTTGCCCTCCGCCAGCAGCGTCCCGACCCCAGTCCTGGTATAGAAGCCGGCAATGCCCGCGCCGCCCGCCCGCATCCGTTCGGCCAGCGTCCCCTGGGGGCAGAACTCCAGCTCCAGCTCGCCGGCCAGATATTGCCGCTCGAACTCCTTGTTCTCGCCGACATAGGAGGAGATCATCCGGACGATCTGCCGGTTGCGGAGCAGCAGGCCGAGGCCGAAATCGTCCACCCCGGCATTGTTCGAAATGGCGGTGATCCCGGTGGTGCCGGCGGCGAGAAGCCCGTCGATCAGCGTTTCGGGGATGCCGCACAGGCCGAAGCCGCCGGCCACGATCGTCATGCCGTCGAACAGCAGCCCGTCGAGCGCGGCGGCTGCGTCGGGGAAGATCTTCTGGACCACCTTCTCTCCTCGGCTTGGGGCTGACCGGCGACGCTGCCCGACCTGTAGCGCGATGCGCCCGATGCCGGCAACAGCCATGCGCCCGGCAGGACGCGATCAGACGTCGAGATTGGCGACGTTGAGCGCGTTCTGCTGGATGAATTCGCGGCGCGGCTCGACCACATCGCCCATCAGCCGGGTGAAGATCTCGTCGGTGATGTCGGCATCCTCGACCTTGACCTGCAACAGCGCGCGGTTTTCCGGGTCGAGCGTGGTTTCCCACAATTGCTCGGCATTCATCTCCCCCAGGCCCTTGTAGCGCTGGATCGACAGCCCCTTGCGCCCGGCGGCGAGCACGGCGGCGAGAAGCTGGCTGGGCCGCGTGATCGTGCCGTCGCGCGCGACCGCCGCCCGCTCTGCGCTCTCCGCGCCCTCGGCGCTGGCGTCGGGGTCCGGCACCGGTTCGGGCTCCGGCTCGGCCGGTGCGGCGCCCCTGGTCAGGCGCACGGGGGCGAGATAGATTTCGGCCTGTTCGGCGGCCAGCCTGTGCAGCTTGCGCGCTTCGGCGCTGCCGACGAAGCCGGGCTCGATCAGATGCGCGTCGGTCACGCCGCGCCACACGCGGTCGAAGCGGATCAGGCCATCATCGCCCAGGGTCGCGGTCCACGTCGCCTCGGCATCGCCCATCCGCAGCCCGGCGGCGGCGCGCTCCAGCGCAATGCGCTGCGCATCGGCGGCAAGGTCGGGGTCGAGCGCCCCGGCCAGCGCCATCGCCTCCACCACGGCGGGGAAATATTTGCGCGGCACGAAGGCCATCAGGTTCTTCATCCGCAGCGCGTGATCGACCAGCGCCGCCAGCTCCGCGCCGCTGCGCGCGCCGCCCTGCGTCTCCAGCACCCGGCCCTGCAACCCGCCTTCGACCAGATAGCGGTCGAGCGCCGCCTGATCCTTCAGATAGACCTCCGACCGGCCCTTGCTGACCTTGAACAGCGGCGGCTGGGCGATGAACAGGTGCCCGGCCTTGACGATCTCCGGCATCTGCCGGTGGAAGAACGTCAGCAGCAGCGTGCGGATATGCGCGCCATCGACATCGGCGTCGGTCATGATGACGATCTTGTGGTAGCGCAGCTTGGCGAGGTTGAACTCGTCGCGAATGCCGGTGCCCATCGCCTGCACCAGCGTGCCGACCTCCCTGGAGCTGATGATCCGGTCGAAGCGGGCGCGCTCAACATTCAGGATCTTGCCGCGCAGCGGCAGGATCGCCTGGATGTGCCGGTCGCGCCCCTGCTTGGCAGAGCCGCCGGCCGAATCGCCCTCGACCAGAAACAGCTCGGACTTGGCGGGATCGCGCTCCTGGCAGTCGGCCAGCTTGCCGGGCAGGCTGGCGATGTCCATCGCCCCCTTGCGCCGGGTCAGCTCGCGCGCCCGCTTGGCCGCCTCGCGCGCGGCGGCGGCATCGATGATCTTCTGGATGATGGCCTTGGCGTCGCCGGGATTTTCCTCCAGCCATTCGCTCATCTTCTCGCCCATCAGGCTTTCGAGCGGCTGGCGCACTTCGGAGCTGACCAGCTTGTCCTTGGTCTGCGATCCGAACTTGGGATCGGGCAGCTTGACGCTGACGATGGCGGTCAGCCCCTCGCGCATGTCCTCGCCCGACAGGGTGACCTTCTCCTTCTTCATCAGCCCGGAACGCTCGGCATAATTGTTGAGCGTGCGGGTCAGCGCCGCGCGGAACGCTGCAAGGTGGGTGCCGCCGTCGCGCTGGGGGATATTGTTGGTGAAGGCGAGGACGTTCTCGTAGTAGGAATCGTTCCATTCCAGCGCGACGTCGATGCCGATCCCGTCCTTCTCGGCCGAGACCGAGATCGGTTCGGGGATCAGCGCCTGCTTGTTGCGGTCGAGATATTTGACGAAGGCGGCGATCCCGCCTTCGTAGAACAGATCGTGCTCGATCGGCTGGTCATGCCGCTTGTCGCGCAGCAGGATGCGGACCCCGGAATTGAGGAACGCCAGCTCGCGATAGCGGTGCTCGAGCTTGTCGAGATCGAAGTCGGTGACGTTCTTGAAGGTCTCGCCCGATGGCATGAAGGTGACGCGGGTGCCCTTGCGCCCCGCCGGCGCCTCACCGACGACCTTGAGGGGCGCGACCGTATTGCCGTGCTCGAACCGCATCCAGTGCTCGCGCCCGTCGCGCCACACGGTCAGCTCCAGCCATTCGGACAGGGCGTTGACCACCGACACGCCGACCCCGTGCAGCCCGCCCGACACCTTGTAGGCATTGTCGGCCGTGGTGTTCTCAAACTTCCCGCCGGCGTGCAACTGGGTCATGATGACCTCGGCGGCGGAGACGCCCTCCTCGCGGTGGATGTCGGTGGGGATGCCGCGGCCATTGTCCTCGACGCTGACCGATCCGTCAGGGTTCAGCTCGATCAGGACCAGGTCGCAATGGCCGGCCAGCGCCTCGTCGATGGCGTTGTCGGACACCTCATAGACCATGTGGTGCAGCCCCGACCCGTCGTCGGTGTCGCCGATATACATGCCCGGCCGCTTGCGCACCGCATCGAGGCCCTTGAGGACCTTGATCGAATCCGCGTCATACGTGCCGTTGGTGGTGCTGCCTGTGCCGGTCTCCGTCATGGCGAGCATATAGGAATCCATGCGCGATAAGGAAAGTTGAGGCTGCGATCCTCCACAGGGTTTTGTGCGAGCGGCGACGGTGCGGGACCACCGGCCCGCCCGGCCCCGGCTGGACAGGGACGGGCGGCTCCGCCAAACGCCCGCCGCATGACCAGCGATGCCCCGCCCGAATCGACGCCCGAAGCCGGCCGGCACTCCAGCCCCGCCGCCGACACCATCCTGATCGTCGATTTCGGCAGCCAGGTGACCCAGCTGATCGCCCGCCGCGTGCGCGAGGCCGGGGTCTATTCCGAGATTGCGCCCTTCACCCAGGCGCTGGAGGCGTTCGAACGGCTGCGGCCGCGCGGGATCATCCTGTCCGGCTCTCCCGCCAGTGTGGCGGAGGAGGGATCGCCGCGCCTGCCGCAGGCGCTGTTCGAGGCCGGAGTGCCGATCCTGGGCATCTGCTACGGCCAGCAGGTGATGACCCACCAGCTCGGCGGCGAGGTCCGGCCGGGCCACGAGACCGGCGCCGACGCGCTGAGCCGGGGCGGCGAGTTCGGCCGTGCCTTCCTGACCGTGACCGAGGAATGCGCGCTGTTCGACGGGCTGTGGCGGGTCGGCGAGCGGCACCAGGTATGGATGAGCCACGGCGACAAGGTGACCCGCTTCGCCGACGGCTTCCGCATCGTCGCGGTCAGCGACGGCGCCCCTTTCGCGGTGATCGCGGACGAGGCGCGGCGCTTCTACGGCACCCAATTCCACCCCGAGGTGATGCATACGCCCGACGGCGCCCGGCTGCTCGCCAATTTCGTCCGCCACGTCTGCGGCTGCGCCGGCGACTGGACGATGGCCGAATTCCGCAAGACCAAGGTCGAGCAGATCCGCGCGGCGGTGGGCGATGCCCGCGTGCTGTGCGGCCTGTCGGGCGGCGTCGACAGCGCCGTCGCGGCGGTGCTGATCCATGAGGCGATCGGAGAACAGCTGACCTGCGTGTTCGTCGACCATGGCCTGCTGCGCGCCGGCGAGGCCGAACAGGTGGTCGGCCTGTTCCGCGGCGCCTACAACATCCCGCTGGTCCACGTCACGGCCGAGGCCCGGTTCCTCGACGGGCTGGCCGGGCTGACCGACCCGGAAGCCAAGCGCAAGTTCATCGGCAAGACCTTCATCGACGTGTTCGAGGAGGAGGCGCGGGCGCTCGGTGGCGCCGATTTCCTCGCCCAAGGCACGCTCTATCCCGACGTGATCGAGAGCGTCAGCTTCACCGGCGGCCCCAGCGTGACGATCAAGAGCCACCACAATGTCGGCGGCCTGCCCGAACGCATGGCGATGAAGCTGGTCGAACCCTTGCGCGAGCTGTTCAAGGACGAGGTTCGGGCACTGGGCCGCGAACTGGGCCTCCCCGAGAGCTTCGTCGGCCGCCACCCCTTCCCCGGTCCGGGCCTTGCGATCCGCATCCCCGGCGAGGTGACCAGGGAACGCTGCGAGATCCTGCGCAAGGCCGACGCGATCTACCTCGAGGAGATCCGCAATGCCGGGCTGTACGATGCGATCTGGCAGGCCTTCGCCGTGCTGCTGCCGGTCAGGACGGTCGGCGTGATGGGCGATCATCGCACCTATGACAGCGTCTGCGCGCTGCGCGCTGTGACCAGCACCGACGGCATGACCGCCGATGTCTATCCGTTCGATGCCCAGTTCCTCGGCCGCGTGGCGACCCGCATCGTCAACGAGGTGCGCGGGATCAACCGCGTCGTCTACGACTACACCAGCAAGCCGCCAGGAACGATCGAGTGGGAATAATTTTTGCCCATCCGAGGGTATCCGAAACTACGCCAGAATACGACATAACCATCTGAACAATCGGCGGGATCACAGGCGCAGGGCCGTCTGTCCCTCGAGGCGCGCGCTACCTAGGGTCCCTCGACGATGAACGCCATGCCCGAGGAGGCTGCAAGCCTGATGGCGGCCAGTTTCTGGTACTCGTCGGACCAGTACCACCCATGAGCCTGCTCAAGCGTTTCGAAGCGGATGATCGCCGCCGCGTTCGGAGGCGATCCTTCCAGGGTTTCGGCCACGGCGGGACCGCCGGTGAACGATACGCCCTGCGCAACAAGCAGCTCCTTGGCCTGTTCCTTGTACTGGCCCATCAGCTCCGGATCGGAAATCGCACCGGTCACGATAACGACGTAAGCCGCCATATCATCTCTCCCCTTCCGACACCGTCGGCAGGGCCGTCATAAAGGCTGCTCGCGAGGATTCAAGCGGCTCGCCGGACGGGGCGTTCCGGCGATATCCGGGCGCCGGCCAGGTCATCCGGTCACCGCCGCCATGCCGGCGCCACGTCACGTGGTCTGCAGGTCGTCGACGATCTCGACCGCTTCCTCGTCGGTCACGCGGGCGCGGTTGGCGACTCGCGGGGCGCGCAGAGCGGCGAGCACGGGGGCGTCGCGGCCGTAAATGTCATCGAAGGTCCGCAGCTCGCCGTCGATGTCGCGGGCCATGGTGAAATAGGTGATATAGACCGGCATCGCCTTTTGCACCGGCACGCGGGTGTAGGTGCCGGACTGGGCGGTGGCGACCGCCTCCTCCCGCGTCGCACCCTGGCCGAGGATGGCGACGGTCATCGCCAGCTCCAGTGCCCGCTCGACCCGGATGCAGCCATGGCTGAGCGCCCGCTGGTCCTGCACGAACAGATTGCGCGCCGGGGTGTCGTGGAGGAAGATCGCGTGCGGGTTGGGCATGTCCAGCTTCATCATCCCCAGCGAATTGCCGGGGCCAGGCTGCTGCACCACGGTGACAAAGCCGTTCTCGCTGCGCGTGCCGCGATAGCCGTTGGCGCGCGCCCAGGCCGGGTTGTTGAGCACTCGTGCCCCCAGCCCTTCGCCGCGCACGATCGATTGCGGCACCGTCCAGGTCGGGTTGAACACCACCCCTTCGACCACCTCGGCCAGCTGCGGGGTGGCGGTGCGCCCCGGCTTGCCGACGACGGTGCGGTAGGAGCGGATGATCTTGTTGTCGACCGTCAGCCGCAGCTGGTATTCGGGCACGTTGGTCAGCAGATATTGCACGCCCAGGTCGCGCTTCAGCCAGCGCCAGCGGTCCATGTTGGCGCGGATCAGCGCGCGCCGGCTGGTGTTGGCGGCCGGCGTGGCGGCCAGCGCCTCGCGCAGCGCGGCGTAATCGGGATGGGTCGGGTTGAGCGAGGCCAGCGTGCCGGCGATGTCGCCGCTGGCCAGCGCATCGGCCAGCAGCTGCCCGGTCGGCAGCGCATCGGCGTCGGGATCGACCACGAACCACTGGCGCCGCGCCTCCATCGGCGTGCGCCCGTCGCGCAGATCCTCCACCAGCCAGGTGAACACCTCACTGGCCAGCGTGTCGAGCGCCGGGCTGGTGCCGGCGGCGATCGCGGCGCGCAGTTCCTCGGGCCGGTAATCGGCCGGGTCGAGCCCTTCGGCGGCGATGCCCTCCACCACGCTCAGCAGCGCGCGAGCGCGATCCAGTTCCCACGGCATCGCCGGGGCGGGCGGGGCAGGCGGCAGGTCGAGCTGGCTTGCGGCGGCGGGGCGGCGCAGGTCGGGCGGCAGGTCGAGCGGCGGGCGGTCGGTCGCGGCAGACGCGCTGGCAGGAGCGGGAGCGGGCGCGGCGTCGGCGGCGGTCTGGGCCGCAGCGGGAGCGGGCGCAGCGTCGGCGGCGGTCTGGGCCGCAGCGGGCGCGGCCAGCACCGCCAGCCCGGCAAGGCCAGACAGCGAGGCACGGAGGAAACGGGTCGTCATCACACTGCTCATCCTGTTCGGCGGGCGCCCTTCGATCCTGCGCAGACCGGCCGCGCCGCAGGCGACGGGCGGAATGTGCGCCATGTGCACCCGATCCCCGCCCCCTTCAACCAGGGCGCCTTGCTGAAGCGTGAATCGCCGGCGGAAATGCCCGCCCCGCAGTTCAGCGGGCCTCCTCGCTGTCCGCGCCGTCCGCGCCGTCCTGTGTCAGCAGGCGGTCCTCGGCTGGTGGCCGGTCGCCGCCGGACCGGGCCGATTGCCAGATCAGGCCCAGCGCCCCGCCGGCGAAGGCCGCCAGCACCAGCAGCAGCGCCATCGGCACGACATGGAGCGGCTCCTGCCGCCGGCCCGGTGGGGTGATCGCCATCCTGTCTGCTCCTGTCCACGCCGGCAATCGCCAGCCAATCCAGGGCCCACCGGCCGGTTCCCGAACCGGCGCTGAACCGCCGCCGGCGAGCGCCCGAGATGCTTGACCTCTCCTTCGCGAACGCGCAACGGCGGGCGCATGTCCGGTGCCCCCGTCGACATCGTCGCGCGGCCCGGATCGGCACAGCGAAAGGGACCCCACGCGAATGACCCTGGTCGGCAAGAACTCGCTCGATACCCGCAGCACGATGCAGGTGGGCGACAGGACCTACGCCTATTACTCGCTCCGCAAGGCGGCCGAGACGGTGGGCGACGTGTCGCGCCTGCCATTCTCGATGAAGGTCCTGCTGGAGAACCTGCTGCGGTTCGAGGATGGCGGGCACACCGTCTCGGTCGATGACATCCAGGCGATCGCCGACTGGCAGAACAACCCCGTCACCGGCACGGAGATCCAGTATCGCCCCGCCCGCGTGCTGCTGCAGGATTTCACCGGCGTGCCCTGCGTGGTCGACCTTGCGGCGATGCGCGATGCGATCAAGGCGCTGGGCGGCGACACCTCCAAGATCAACCCGCAGGTGCCGGTCCATCTGGTGATCGACCATTCGGTGATGGTCGATGAATTCGGCCATCCCAGGGCCTTCGAACAGAACGTGGCGCTGGAATACCAGCGCAATCTGGAACGCTACGACTTCCTCAAATGGGGCGCCAAGAGCCTCGACAATTTCAAGGCCGTGCCGCCGGGCACCGGCATCTGCCACCAGGTCAATCTCGAACACATCGCGCAAGGGGTGTGGTCGAGCGCGGACCAGGACGGCGTGCTCGTCGCCTATCCCGACACCTGCGTCGGCACCGACAGCCACACCACCATGATCAACGGGCTGGGCGTGCTCGGCTGGGGCGTCGGCGGGATCGAGGCCGAGGCGGCGATGCTGGGCCAGCCGGTCTCGATGCTGATCCCCGAAGTGGTCGGCTTCCGCTTCACCGGCCAGCTGGCCGAGGGCGTCACTGCCACCGACCTGGTGCTGACCGCCACCCAGATGCTGCGCGCGCATGGCGTGGTCGGCCGGTTCGTCGAATATTTCGGCCCCGGCCTCGCTTCGCTGAGCCTCGCCGACCGCGCGACGCTGGCCAACATGGCGCCCGAATACGGGGCCACCTGCGGCTTCTTCGGCATCGACGACAAGACGCTCGATTATCTGCGCCTGACCGGCCGCAGCGAGGAGGCGGTCGCGCTGGTTGAGGCCTATGCCAGGGAACAAGGCCTGTGGCTCGACCCCGCCGCGCCCGAGCCGGTGTTCACCGCCACGCTCGAGCTCGATCTTGGCACCGTCGTCCCCTCGCTCGCCGGCCCCAAGCGCCCGCAGGACAAGGTCGCGCTGCCCGAGGTCGACGACCTGTTCAATCGCGAGCTTGCCTCGCTCTACGGCAAGAGCGCGCCGGCGCGGGTCGCGGTCGAGGGCCAGAATCACGATATCGGCGATGGCGACGTGGTCATCGCCGCGATCACCAGCTGCACCAACACCTCCAACCCGGACGTGATGATCGCCGCCGGACTGGTGGCGCGCAAGGCGCATGAGCGGGGCCTGATGCCAAAGCCGTGGGTCAAGACCAGCCTCGCGCCGGGGTCGCAGGTGGTCACCGATTATCTGGTCAAGTCCGGCCTGCAGAGCGATCTCGACGCGCTGGGCTTCAATCTGGTCGGCTATGGCTGCACCACCTGCATCGGCAATTCCGGCCCGCTGGCGCCGCCGATCAGCGCCGCGATCAACGGCAACGATCTGGTCGCCGCCAGCGTGCTGTCGGGCAACCGCAACTTCGAAGGCCGCGTCAGCCCCGATGTGCGCGCCAACTTCCTCGCCAGCCCGCCGCTGGTGGTCGCCTATGCGCTGAAGGGGACCGTGACCGAGGATATCACCGCCACCCCGATCGGCACCGGCAGCGATGGCGGGGCGGTCTATCTCAAGGACATCTGGCCGAGCTCTCAGGAGGTTGCCGATGTCCGCGCGAACTCGATCGACCGGCAGATGTTCGAGCGCCGCTATGCCGATGTCTACAAGGGCGACGAGCACTGGCGCGCGATCGAGGTCGAGGGCAGCGAGACCTATCCGTGGCGCGCGGGCAGCACCTATGTCGCCAACCCGCCCTATTTCGAAGGCATGGAGATGACCCCCGCCCCGGTGACCGACATCGTCGGCGCCAGGCCGCTGGCGATCCTGGGCGATTCGGTCACCACCGACCACATCAGCCCGGCCGGCTCGATCAAGGCGGACAGCCCGGCCGGCCAGTATCTGCTGGCGCACCAGGTCGAGCGGCGCGATTTCAACTCCTATGGGTCGCGCCGCGGCAATCACGAGGTGATGGTGCGCGGCACCTTTGCCAATATCCGCATCCGCAACGAGATGGTGCCCGGCATCGAAGGCGGCATGACCCGCTATCGGGGCGAGGTGATGCCGATCTACGATGCGGCGATGAAGCACAAGGCGGACGGAACCCCGCTGGTGGTCATCGCCGGCAAGGAATACGGCACCGGCTCCAGCCGCGACTGGGCCGCCAAGGGCACGATCCTGCTGGGGGTGCGGGCGGTGATCGTCGAAAGCTTCGAGCGGATCCACCGTTCCAACCTGGTCGGCATGGGCGTGCTGCCGCTGCAGTTCCGCGCCGGGGAGAGCCGCAGCTCGCTGGGCCTGACCGGCGATGACAGCTTCACCATCCAGGGGGTCGGCGACCTGCGGCCCGGCCAGGATGTCGAGGTCGCGGTGGAGCGCGCCAGCGGCGAGCGGTTCAGCTTCGTCGCCAAGTGCCGGATCGATACCGCCAACGAGCTCGACTATTACGTCAATGGCGGCATCCTGCCTTACGTGCTGCGCAAGCTGGCGGCCTGATCGGACACACGAAAAGGGCGGCTCGTTTCCGGGCCGCCCTCCCCCTCCCCGAGCCGATTGTGTCACCGCCCCGGTGGAAGACCGGCGGAATGGATCACGCCGGGTCTGCTCGTGCGCTGATGGCGCAGGGTCCATCATAGGGCAAGCGAGTTAACACAGGTTATCCTCAATCGCGCCGCGCCGTTCAGCCTGGCGGCTCATCCATCGGGTCGAACAGCCCGCCCTGCGGCCCGCCCGGCGGGGCCAGCCCGAGATGCCGCCAGCCAGCATCGTTCAGGCAGCGGCCGCGCGCGGTGCGGGCGATCAGGCCCAGCTGGATCAGGAACGGTTCGACCACCTCCTCGACCGTGTCGCGCGGTTCGGCGAGGCCGGCGGCGAGCGTCTCCACGCCCACCGGGCCGCCCTTGTAGGTCTCGGCGATCATCGTCAGGTAGCGCCGGTCCATCGCATCGAGGCCGAGCGCATCGACCTCCAGCCGGGTCAGCGCATCGTCGGCGACCGCGCGGGTGATCGCCGGCGCGGCGGCGACATGGGCGAAGTCGCGCACCCGGCGCAGCAGCCGCCCGGCCACGCGCGGGGTACCGCGGCTGCGGCGGGCGATCTCGCGCGCGCCGTCGGGCTCGATCGGCAGGCCCAGCAGCGCGGCGTTGCGGGTGACGACGCGGGCCAGCTCCGCCTCGGTATAGAAGATCAGCCGCACCGGGATGCCGAAACGGTCGCGCAACGGCGTGGTCAGCAGGCCCTGCCGGGTGGTCGCGCCGATCAGGGTGAAGGGCGGCAGGTCGATCCGCACCGACCGCGCCGACGGCCCCTCGCCGATGATGAGGTCGAGCGCGCGGTCCTCCATCGCCGGATAGAGCACCTCCTCGACCACCGGATTGAGGCGGTGGATCTCGTCGATGAACAGGACATCGTGCGGTTCGAGATTGGTCAGCAGCGCGGCAAGGTCGCCGGACTTGGCGATCACCGGGCCGCTGGTGGCGCGAAAGCCGACACCCAATTCGCGCGCGACGATCTGCGCCAGCGTGGTCTTGCCGAGGCCGGGGGGGCCGAAGAACAGCACATGGTCCATCGCCTCGCGGCGGGCGCGGGCAGCCTCGATGAACACCCGCAGGTTTTCGCGCGCGGCGCGCTGGCCGGTGAAATCGTCCAGCGTTTTCGGGCGCAAAGCAGCGTCGGGGTCGTCGGGCTGCCGCTGCGGGGAGAGGGCGGGGTTAGCGGTCATGCTAGGTCGCAAAGGGCGGCCATGTCTGGCGCGGGCGGCGCGATGGATGCTGAAACGAGTTCAGCATGACGAGGGGGGATGGCGTAAGGTTGGCTCCGAGATCGTCACCCTGAACTTGTTTCAGGGTCCATTTCTCGGCATCCCCGATGTCGTGCCGGTCGAACGCCAACCTTGCGTCTACATCCTCGCCAGCGGGCGTCATGGGACGTTGTATATCGGCGTCACCTCCGACCTTGCGAAGCGGCTGTGGCAGCACCGCGAGGGGGTGACGGGCGGCTTCACCAGCCGTTACGGCGTGCACCGGCTGGTCCGGTTCGAGATGTTCGGCGACATGGAGCAGGCCATCGCGCGCGAAAAGCAGCTCAAACGATGGCACCGGCCGTGGAAGATCAACCTGATCGAGAGCGACAATCCCGACTGGCACGACCTTGCGCCGGGGCTCGGCCTGGCTGCGCTGCCTGCGCGCGGGCGGCGGGATGGATCCTGAAACGAGGTCAGGATGACGGGGGTTGAGAGCGCGGCTCACCCCGCCGCCCTCCGCAGCGCCACGCGGACCAGCTCGTTCAGGCCGGCATCCTCGCCCAGCTCGCTTTGCGCCTGCGCGACGGCGCTGGCGGCGACCGCCGGCTTGAAGCCGAGGTTCTGCAGCGCGCTGAGTGCATCGGCGCCGACGCCGCCAGCCGGGAGCGGCACCGCCATTGCCCCGCCGCCCGGCAGCGCGCCGGCCCGGTCCTTCAGCTCGTTGACGATGCGCGCGGCCAGCTTGGGGCCGACGCCCTGCGCGCGCGTGACGGTGGCGGCGTCACCGGCGGCGCAGGCATCGCGCAGCTCGGCCGGGGAGAGCGCGGAGAGGATCGCCAGCGCGACCTTGCTGCCGACCCCCTGCACCCCGGTCAGCAGCCGGAACCAGTCGCGTTCGGCGCTGGTGGCAAAGCCGAGCAGGCGCAGGTCGGTCTCGCTGACCTGGAGATCGGTGAACACGCGGCAGCCCTCGCCCAACGCGCCCAGGGCGGTCAGCGTGCGGGCGGAGCAATGGACCAGATAGCCGACGCCGCCGACGTCGATCACGGCCCAGTCGGGGCCTGTCTCGTCGAGCCGGCCGGAAAGCTTGGCGATCATGATCTGTTCCTGCCCTGCCCGGGCCGGTTTGACCAGAGGCGATTCGCGCCTGTCCGCAGCGCCGTTGCAGCGGGGGCTGGGACACTTGGAACACGGTTCTGACGGCGAACAGCCAGCGCCCGCTGCAAGGCGGGAAATGCCCGTTCGGCGGGGGAGGCAGCGGGGGCTTGGAACACCTGTGACCTGCCCCCCGGAAGTTCCGTCACCGTGATGTAGAGTCTGCCCGACCGCGAAGGAGCAGACGGCATGAGGAAAAGCCGTTTCACGGAGGCGCAGATCATCGGGATGATCAAGGAGCAGGAAGCCGGGATGGCGACCGCGGACGTATGCCGCCGACATGGTCTCAGCCCTGCGACGTTCTACAAGCTGAAGGCCAAGTATGGCGGGATGGACGTGTCCGATGCCAACGACGATTGCTGCCGAGAGAACCTCGGCCTGGTCGCCGATTGGCGCGACTTCTCTCATGTCGAGGATCCGGCTCGCGACGTCGTGCTGCTGATCGACGCAATGCCGCGAAGGCCATCCTCGCATGAGGAGATCGCCGCCGGTGACAGCCTGCCGCCGGTAGCCCCGGGCCGGGCGCTCACCATCGGAGCCCAGCGCCGCGCCCGACGGCAGGAGGCTGGCCGCCGCCATGTGCCGCTCCGCCACCATCGGCGCGGCGCCGGCTCGGCGAGCTACCGGCCGACAGCGATGTAGCGGAACCCTTCGCGCTCGACATCGGTGCGACGATAGAGGTTGCGAAGATCGACCAGCAAAGGCGCCTTGAGCAGCTCGCGCGCCTGGCGGAGATCGAGCGCGCAGAAGGCGTCCCATTCGGTGACGATCACCACTGCGTCTGCGCCCTGCATCGCCTCATAGGCGTCCTTGCAATAGGTCACGTCCTCCAGCAGCCTGGCCGCCTGCTCCATGCCTTCGGGGTCATAGGCGCGCACCTTGGCGCCCCCGTCGTGCAGCGCGCGCACGATGTCCAGCGCGGGCGAATCGCGCATATCGTCGGTGTTGGCCTTGAAGGTGAGGCCGAGCAAAGCCACGGTCTTGCCATAGGCCTCTCCGCCCAACGCATGGATGACCTTACGCCCCATCGAGCGCTTGCGCTGGTCGTTGGCGGCGACCACTGCCTCCACGATCCGCAGCCGCGCGTCATAGTCCTGCCCGGTCTTGAGCAGCGCCAGCGTGTCCTTGGGGAAGCAGGATCCGCCATAGCCGGGCCCCGGCTGCAGGAAGCGCGCCCCGATCCGCTCGTCCAGCCCCATGCCGCGCGCCACGTCGTGGACGTCGGCACCGACCCGCTCGCACAGATCGGCGATCTCGTTGATGAAGCTGATCTTTGTCGCGAGGAAGGCGTTGGCGGCATATTTGGTCAGTTCCGCGCCGCGCCGCGCCATCATCAGCAGCGGGGTCTCGGTGCGGACCAGCGGGCGGTAGATCTGCTGCAGCACCTGCTCGGCCGCACTGTCATTGACGCCGATCACCACCCGGTCGGGGCGCTTGAAGTCCTCGATCGCCGCGCCTTCGCGCAGGAATTCGGGGTTGGAGGCGACGTGGAAGTCGAGCTCGGGGCGCGCCTCGCGGATGATCCGCTCGACCTCGTCCCCGGTCCCCACCGGCACGGTCGACTTGGTCACCACCACCGCGCCGGGGCGCAGATGCGGTGCCATCTCGCGCGCGGCGGTGTGGACGTAGCTGAGATCGGCATGGCCATCGCCGCGCCGCGACGGGGTGCCGACCGCGATGAACACCGCATCCGCCTCCGGCAGCGCCGCAGCGAGGTCGAGGGTGAACTCCAGCCGGCCGGCCGCGACATTGCGGGCGACCAGATCATCGAGGCCGGGCTCGAAGATCGGGATGCGCCCGGCGAGCAGCGCGTCGACCTTGGCCGCATCCTTGTCGATGCAGGTCACATGATGGCCGAAATCGGCAAAACAGGCGCCCGACACCAGGCCGACATAGCCGGTACCGATCATGACGATTCGCATGGGGATTCCTCGAAGCGCAGCTGGGACGAACGGAATCGGCGGGAACGGCCGACGGGCCGCCTCCTAAGCAGTCTGCGCGGGATGTTGCAACTGCTCACACACGGGCTCACCCGCGCGCCGAACGGCCACCTGCGCGCAGCTGTGGTGCCGTGCTTGCCTGGTCTCCCCTCTCGCCGGGCCTCTTGCCGTCCGGCGCGACTCACGCGATAGGCGTCATCGCTGCGGACGACCCCCTCGGGGTGTTCCCCGGCCGGTGGCGCTGCGCCAGCGCCTGCCCTCCTGCCGTGCGAGGCCTTGGCTTGTCCAAAGATCCGGATCAGCGCAGCGCGCCGATGAGCAGCGGGCGCTATGCCGCCATCACCACTGCCGCCCTCGCCCTTTCCAGCGGCCTCAATTTCGTGGCGCTGTTCGTCTGGATCCGCCTGCTCGATCCGCGCGAATTCGGCGTCTATTCGCTGGTCTCCGCCACCGCATTGCTGCTGAACGCGCTGATGTTCGAATGGCTGCGGATCGTCGCCATGCGCACGCTGTATGATGGCAAGAGCGATATCGGGATCGATCGTCGCCAGGCCGATGCCCTGTTCGCGGCCGTTCTCGGGCTGCTCGGGCTGTTGGTCGCTGCCGGCCTCGCCGCCTGGGCGGCGGGCCTTCCGGTCGGCGGAGTCGACCGCGACTGGCTGCCGCTGATCCTGCTGTTCACGATCAGCGAGATGGCGCTGGCGATGGTCAATGTCGTCAGCCGCGTGCGGCAGCAGGCGTGGCAGTTTTTCCAGTCGATGGTGCTGCGATCGGCGCTGGCAATCGCGCTGGGCCTGCTGCTGGTGATCGGGTTCGATCTGGGTGCCTTGGGCGTGGTCAGCGCGATCATCGCCGCGCAATGGGCGACCGCCGCCCTCATCATCGCCCGCGACCGGGTCTGGCGCGGTCTGCGGATCGGGCGCCACAGCGCTGCGGACAGGGCCGCGTTCCGCGAACTGTGGCGGCTGGGCAGCCCGCTGATCCTCAGCACCGCGCTGGCCTATTTCGCCACTGTCGCCGACCGCTTCATCCTCAACGAGACGATGGGGCCGGCGGCCGTCGGCCACTATGCGGCGGCTTCCGACCTGCTGCAAAAGACGCTGGGCTTTCTCCTGCTGGCGATCAACATCACGGCCTATCCGGCGCTGGTCCGCGCCTATGAGGACAAGGGGCCGGAGGCGGCGGCGAAGGGGCTGCAGGATCTGTTCGTCCTGCAACTCGGCATCGGCCTGCCCGCGATCGTCGCTTTCATCGTGCTCTCGCCGGGCCTTTCCAGCCTGCTGCTCGGCGCCACGTTCGGCGACACGGGGCAGCGCCTGCTGCCCTGGGTCGCGATGGCCGCCCTCCTGCGGCTGCTGGTCTCGTTCCATCTGATCACCGTCTTCCAGCTGACCCGCAAGATGCGGTTGATGATCGTCGCCCCGGCCGTATCGCTGCTGGTCCTGATTCCGCTCGGCATCGTCGGCAGCCGCGCGAATGGGGTGCTCGGAATGGCGCAGGTGTCGCTGGCGGCCCACGCCGCGTCATTCCTGGTCTGCGCGGTTCTTGCGCGGCGTGTCATGACCTTCCGGCTGCTGAGTGCCGACAGCATCAAGGTGACACTGGCCAGTGGAGCGATGGGATTGGCATTGCTGCCGTTTGCCCATGTCCGCGACCCGGCTCTGGTGCTGATATTGTGCCTGGCC
Organism: Porphyrobacter sp.; assembly: GCA_014359685.1. GTDB lineage: Bacteria > Pseudomonadota > Alphaproteobacteria > Sphingomonadales > Sphingomonadaceae > Croceibacterium. The sequence goes on from JACIYY010000187.1 coordinate 17,710, forward strand.
GGCACAGTCATATATGGCGCAGCGGTGCTGGCTCTCCGGCTGGAGCGGATCAAACCGGCACAACGCCGGCTTGTGATGCGTCTGCAGCGCAGGCGATCATGAGATCTCCGGGCGAGCTGTCCGTGCAGCGCGCGGGAGAGCCGCGCCTGTCGCAGTCGAGCGCCTGCCACTCACCCTCTTTCCGGACGGTCGGGCCTGGCTCTATCGTCCGGTGGAGCCTTGGCTGGTGAGCGCAGCAGGCCCGCCTGCGCCGATGGCGTCGAGATAGACTGCCCGATTGGCGCGGACGATCTCGCGCTCGGAAAATACCGCCAGGTCGGTGCCGGGCGCCAGCCCCCCCTTCCGCCAGTCCCCCCGCTCCGCAATCGCGGTCATCATGGCCGAGGCAAGGGCTGCGTCGTCCGTGGCAGGATAGCTGATCGATTTGCGCG
>JACIYY010000188.1 GCA_014359685.1 Porphyrobacter sp.
CGGAGAATTCGGTCGGCAGGTAGAGATGCAGGGTGCCGGTCTGCTTGCAGAACGGCCCCAGCTGGATCGGGCGGATCCATTGGGTGAACAGCTGGTGCCCCAGATCCTTGCGCAGCCCCTGAACGATATCCGCCCAGTCGGCCGCCAGATCGAGCGCCTCCTGATCCTCCATATTCCCCTCGATCCCCTCGCGGCCGGTCGCCAGCGACCGGCTTGCATGTGGCCCCATCCGAATCATCAACGGCGCTCCCGATCCAAGAACCCAGCGACCGGACGGCGGGCAAACCTCGCCCGTCCTGCCAAACCGCGGGCGGCGGGCAGGTCCCTTCCGGTCATCGTCTCAGTGTTGACGGCCGAAGCGATCTCGCCGGCCGGAAGTTCGTTATGAGCGGGCCGGCCCAAGCAGCAAGAGAGCCGCTGCAAAAAAAACGAAATATGTCTGCTTGACTCGCCACGGGGCCGCAGCCGTGCGTCTGAGCTTCTGAAAAGACTGGCAAATCATGTGACAATCCGGCGAATCGGCGGATTTCGGCGCTTCTCGAAGCGAGCGGCGCGGCGGGCCTGGCCATGCAAAAAGGGCCGGTGGATAACTCCCCGGCCCGTTCCGTTTCCGTTCTTAAGGGGAAGCCCCTAGCGGCGAATCAGAGCGCCGCGACTCGCTTGTGCAGGCGGCTCATCTTGCGCGACGCGGTGTTGCGGTGGATCACCCCGCGCGCCACGCCGCGCGCCAGTTCGGGCTGCGCGGCCTGCAGCGCGCTCTGCGCGGCCTGCTTGTCACCTTCCGCCAACGCGGCCTCGACCTTCTTCACGAAGCTGCGGATGCGGCTCATCCGCGATCCGTTGATCTCGGCGCGCTTCTCGTTGCGGCGGATGCGCTTCTTGGCTTGCGGCGTGTTGGCCATAATTGTCCTTGTCTCGTGTCCGGGTCTCGTGTCCCGCGCGCGATCGGCGGCGGGGACGTCCTGTCTGGTCTAATCGCGTAAGGCGGCAGGAGGCCCCGCCGGAAAGCGGCGCGCTTAGCGGCGGGGGCGGCCAAGGTCAAGCGCGGCGCGCGCCGGGCGCTGCTCAGCGCTGGCATTTCGGGCAGTACCAGGTGCTGCGCCCACCTTGCGCGATCCGCTGCACCGTGCCGCCGTCGGCGCGCGGGCAGGCCGCCCCTTCGCGGCCATAGACGGCGAAATGGTGGGCAAAATAGCCGAGCTGCCCGTCGGGGCGCGCATAATCGCGCAGCGAGGAGCCGCCTTGGGCGATCGCCGCCTCCAGCACGCTGCGGATCGCCGGCACCAGCCGGGCGAGCGCAGCGCGGCCGACCCGGCCCGCCGGCTTGCGCGGGTCGATGCGCGCGCCGTGCAGTGCCTCGCACACGTAGATGTTGCCGAGGCCGGCAACCACCCGCTGGTCGAGCAGCAGCAGCTTGACCGCCGTCTTGCGCGCCGCGAAGGCGGCGGCAAGGTGCGCCGGGCTCAGTGCCCCTGCGCCTGCCCCTGCCCCTGCCGGTTCCCCCAGCGGCTCGGGCCCCATGGCGGCGAAGGCCGGCCAGGCGTCGAGCGCTTGCGTGTCGGCGAGCGCCACGAACCCGAAGCGGCGCGGATCGTTGAGCGCCAACCGGTGTGCAGGCGTCTCCAGCAGCAGATGGTCGTGCGGGCCGATCGCGTCGGGGTCGATCCGCCAGCGCCCGCTCATCCCCAGATGGAAGATCATCGTGCGGCCGCGGTCGGTGTGGATCAGGCCGTATTTGGCCCTGCGGCCGAGCCCGGTGACGCGCGCCCCGGTCAGCCCCTGGACCAGATCGGGCGGGAACGGGACGCGAAGGTCCGCCCGGCGCGTCTCGACGCGCAGGATGCGCGCACCGTCGAGCACGCTGGCAAGCCCGCGCACGGTGGTTTCCACTTCGGGCAGTTCCGGCATCGCGCTCCTGTCATCGTCCTGTAGCGCCGGCCCGGCCATCCCGCTAGAGAGCCGACGATGAACGATCCCGGCGGCAGCAGCAGCGAGCAGGTTCCCTTCGGCTACGAGGATGTCGACCCGGAGGAGAAGACGCGCCGCGTCGGTGCGGTGTTCTCCAGCGTGGCCAGCCGCTACGATGTGATGAACGATGCCATGTCGGCGGGGATGCACCGCTTGTGGAAGGACCGCTTCGTGCGCCGGGTGAAACCGCGCGCCGGCGAGCAGATCCTCGACATGGCCGGCGGCACCGGCGACGTCGCCTTCCGCATGGCCGCGCGCGGCGCCAGCGTGACCGTCGCCGACATCAACCAGGAGATGCTCGATGTCGGAATCGAGCGGGCGATGGCGCGCGGGATCGACACGCTGGTGTGGTCGCGGCAGGATGCCGCCGCGCTGACCTTCCCCGACCGCGCCTTCGACGCCTACACGATCGCCTTCGGCATCCGCAACGTGACCCGGATCGAGGACGCATTGGCGGAGGCTCACCGCGTGCTGCGCCATGGCGGGCGGTTCTTCTGCCTCGAATTCTCGACCACCACCTGGCCGGGCTTCAAGCAGGCCTACGACGCCTATTCGCACCGGCTTGTGCCGCGTCTGGGCCAGGCCATCGCCGGCGATGCCGACAGCTACCGTTATCTGGTCGAATCGATCCGCCGCTTCCCGCCGACGCCGCAGTTCAAGGCGATGATCGAGCGCGCCGGCTTCGCGCAGGTCAGCGTGGAGCCGATCCTGGGCGGGCTGGTGGCGATCCATTCAGGGTGGAAGCTGTGATCCGCTCGCTTCGCCTCGCCGCCCGCACAGGCGGGACCGTGCCCCCGCACAAGCAGCCTCGTTGACCGCGCCTGCCACCCATATCTGGCGCCTGCTGAGCTGGGGCCGCACGCTCGCACGCCACGGCGCGCTGCGCGGGATCGAGCGCGATCCCAACACCCCCGCGCCGGTCCGGCGGCTGGTGCGGGTGGCGCGGCTGGGCACCCGCCAGACCGCCGCCCCCGATTACGCCGCCGCCTTCCAGGCGATCGGCCCGGCCGCGATCAAGCTTGGCCAGACGCTCGCCACCCGCCCCGACCTCGTCGGCGAGGACGCGGTCCGCAACCTGCTGAGCCTGCAGGACAGCCTGCCGCCCGTGCCCTTCGCCGCGATCGAGCAGCAGATCGAACGCAGCTTCGAGCGGCCGGCTTCGGACCTGTTCGCCGAAATCGACCCGCTGCCGGTCGGCGCCGCCTCCATCGCGCAGGTCCACAAGGGCGTCACCACCGATGGCCGCGTCGTCGCGATCAAGGTGCTGCGCCCCGGTATCCGCGAGCGCTTCAGCCGCGACATCGCCACCTATGAATGGGCCGCCGCCCATCTGGAGGCGCTCGGCGGAGAGGCGCGCCGGCTGCGCCCGCGCCTGACCATCGCCAATTTCAAGCGCTGGACCAATCGCGAGCTGGACCTGCGGCGCGAGGCCGCCAGCGGGTCGGAACTGGCCGCCGCGATGCGCGGCTTCCACGGCTTTGCCATTCCCGCGATCGACTGGGACCGCACCAATGGCCGGGTGCTGACCATCGAATGGGTGGACGGGATCAAGATCGCCGACATCCCCGCCTTGCGCGCGGCCGGCCACGACCTTGCCGACCTTGCCCGGCGGCTGGTGCTGGCTTTCCTGACCCAGGCGATCAGCGCCGGCTTTTTCCATGCCGACATGCACCAGGGAAACCTGTTCGTGCGGCCCGACGGGACGATCGTGGCGATCGATTTCGGCATCATGGGCCGCATCGACCGGCGCGCCCGGCAATGGCTGGCGGAGATCCTCTATGGCCTGACCACCGGCGATTACCGCCGCGTCGCGGAGATCCATTTCGAGGCGCAATATGTGCCCGCCTACCATTCGGTCGATGAATTCGCGACCGCGCTGCGCGCCGTGGGAGAGCCGATACGCGGCAAGCCGGTCAGCGAGCTGTCGGTCGGGCAGATGCTCGACGGGCTGTTCGCCATCACCCGCGAATTCGACATGCAGACCCAGCCCCATCTGCTGCTGCTGCAAAAGACCATGGTGATGGTCGAAGGGATCGCCACCCAGCTGAGCCCCGGCATCAATCTG
>JACIYY010000189.1 GCA_014359685.1 Porphyrobacter sp.
GACCGGCACCCTGCATCTCTACCTGCCGACCGAATTCTCCGCCAATTGGGTGCAGGACCGGCTGCACGACCGGCTGTCGCTGGCGTGGAAGATCGCCCGCAGCGAGGTCCGCTCGGTGCGAGTCGGGGTCCATCCGGGCCGCCGCCGGCTCGCCGAGCTCGACATGAACGGCGAGGACGGGCTGGGCCACCGCGCCGCCAATGATGGCGCACGGGCGATCGAATCGATCGGCGATGATGGCCTGCCCTCCTCGGTCGGGCTCGACCCGTCGCTGACCTTCGCCGCCTTCGTGCCCGGCACCGGCAACGTGCTGGCCAGGAACGCGGCCGAGCGGATGGCCAAGCCCGAACGGCCGCAATTCTCGCCGCTCTACCTCAAGGCCGCGACCGGTCAGGGCAAGACCCACCTGCTGCACGCGATCGGCCACGCCTTCCTGGCGGCCCATCCCCGCGCGCGGATCTTCTACTGTTCGGCCGAACGCTTCATGGTGGAATTCGTGCAGGCGCTGAAGAGCGGCGCGATGATCGAGTTCAAGGGACGGCTGCGCGGATTCGACCTGCTGCTGGTCGATGACATCCAGTTCATCATCGGCAAGGCATCGGCGCAGGAGGAGCTGCTCTACACGATCGACGCGCTGCTGGCCGAGGGCAAGCGACTGGTATTCGCCGCCGACCGCGCCCCGCAGGCGCTCGACGGGGTCGAGCCGCGGCTGCTCAGCCGCCTGTCGATGGGGCTGGTCGCCGACATCCAGCCGGCCGATATCGAGCTGCGGCGCCAGATCCTGCACTCCAAGCTCGCCCGCTTCGCCCCGCTGGAGGTGCCGCCCGACGTGATCGAGTTCCTCAGCCGCACGATCAACCGCAATGTGCGCGAATTGGTCGGCGGGCTGCACAAGCTGATCGCCTATGCCCAGCTGACCGGGCAGGCGGTGTCGCTGGCGCTGGCCGAGGACCAGCTGACCGATATCCTGTCGGCCAACCGCAAGCGCATCACGATCGACGAGATCCAGCGCACCGTGTGCCAGTTCTACCGCCTCGACCGGTCGGAGATGTCGAGCAAGCGCCGCGCCCGCGCGGTGGTGCGCCCGCGCCAGGTGGCGATGTACCTGGCCAAGGTGCTGACCCCGCGATCCTATCCCGAGATCGGGCGCAAGTTCGGCGGGCGCGACCATTCGACGGTGATCCATGCGGTCCGGCTGATCGAGGATCTGCGCAAGCGCGACGCCGAGATGGACGGCGACGTCCGCTCGCTGCTGCGCCAGCTGGAAGATTAGGGCCCCTGCCGGCCGGTGGTCCCCGGATGTGCAGACCGACGTCTCCGCTCGCACGGCCCCGTCCGCACTCACCAGTCGATGCGTCCCCGCCCGTTCGCCTCCAGGAAGGCATTGGCCAGGCTGAACGGGCGGGAGCCGAAGAAGCCGCGATGCGCCGACAGCGGGCTGGGATGCGGGGCGGTCAGCACCAGGTGCCGCCCGGCCCCGGCCCCATTGCCCTCCTGCGCGCGTCCGGACAGCCCCGGCACGCGCGCGGCCTTGGCCCTGGCATGGCTGCCCCACAGGATGAACACGCTCGGCTCCGCGCGCGCCGCCACCGCCGCCACAACGGCATCGGTGATCGCCTCCCACCCGCGCCCCGCGTGGCTGCCGGCCTGGCCGTCCTCGACCGTCAGCGTGGTGTTCAGCAGCAGCACGCCCTGGCGCGCCCAGCGCTCCAGATTGCCATCCGCCGGCGGCGGGACGCCGCAATCGGCCGCTAGTTCCCGGTAGATATTGGCCAGCGAGGGCGGCAGCCGCACGCCCTCGGGCACCGAGAAGGCGAGGCCGTGCGCCTGCCCCGGCCCGTGATAGGGGTCCTGCCCCAGGATCACCACCCGCACCGCTTCCAGCGGGGTCAGCGCCAGCGCCCGCAGCCGCTGCCCGCGCGGGGGATAGACGCGCTTGCCCGCGCCCTCCTCGGCTTTCAGCCAGCCGCCCAGCCGCCGCGCCTCGCGGCCGTGCAGCACCGGCGCCAGCGCCGCGCGCCAGCTGTCGGGAATTCCCTCGATCATCGCACCCCACGATAGGGCTGCGCCGGCGCTCTCGCCAGCGGCCCTTCCCCTCCATCCCCGATCGGCCTAAGGCCGCCGCCCATGGCCGTCCATTTCCACGAAGAAGACCTGCCCGCAGGCGTGCTCGCCCCCGGTGCCATCGCCGTCGATACCGAGACGATGGGCCTTGTCACCCCGCGCGACCGGCTGTGCCTGGTGCAGATCAGCGATGGCCAGGGCGACGAGCATCTGGTCCGCTTCGCCCCCGGCAGCCGGTTCGACGCGCCCAACCTGAAGGCCGTGCTGGCCGATCCGGCGCGCCTGAAGCTCTACCATTTCGCCCGCTTCGACCTCGCCGCGATCGAGCATTATCTCGGCGTCACCGCCGCCCCTGTGTTCTGCACCAAGATCGCCAGCAAGCTGACCCGCACCTATACCGACCGGCACGGCCTCAAGAACCTGGTCAACGAGCTGCTGGGGGAGGATATCTCCAAGCAGCAGCAATCGAGCGATTGGGGCGCCCCGGTGCTGAGCGAGGCGCAGCGCGACTATGCCGCCTCCGACGTGCGCTTCCTCCACCGGCTGGTGGCGATCTTCGAAGCGCGGCTGGCGCGCGAGGGGCGCACCGCGGTGGCGCAGGCCTGCTTCGATTTCCTTCCCACCCGCGCCCGGCTCGACCTGGCCGGCTGGGCCGACCAGGACATCTTCACCCACGATTGAACCTGCGAACGGGGACACGCCGCGCCGCATCCGTCATGAGCCAGCAAGCCGACCAGATCCGCAGCCGACGCCGCACCTACGCCGCGCCCGGCAGCCCGCTCGAACGCATGGTCCGGGTGCTGGCGGTGGTGCTGCCCGCGCTGGCCGGGGCGGTGGCGGCAGCAATGCTGATCGCGCCGCTCTCTCCGCGCGGAGAGGTCAGCTTCCTGCTCGACCGCAACAAGGTGGCGGTCGCGCCGGACCGGCTGCGGATCGAGGATGCGCTCTATCGCGGGCAGGACAATCGCGGCCGGCCGTTCTCGCTGACCGCCGGGGAAGCGGTGCAGGCCAGCGCCAGCGATCCGGTGGTCGAGTTGCGGGCGCTGATCGGCAGGCTGCTGCTGCCCGAAGGCCCGGCGCTGCTGACCGCGCCGGCCGGCCGCTACCAGATCGAGGATCAGCAGGTCGAAATCGACGGCGTGGTTCGCTT
>JACIYY010000019.1 GCA_014359685.1 Porphyrobacter sp.
AAGAAACGGCAGCAGCGGGATGAAGCCGAACAGCACGAAGGCGAAGAAGGTGGTCAGCGCGGCCCGCACCGGATGCGCGGAGACCTCGCTGAGCTTGAGCTCTTCGGCCACCATCGTGTCGACCCACACCTTGGCATCGCCGGTGATGACATCGACGATCCGGTCCAGCGTTTCGGCCTCGAATCCCTTGCGGGCGAAGATCTCCCGGATCTCCTGCCGTTCGCCCTCGGGATGGGTCGCTACCTGCCAGTCCTCGTCGGCCCGGCTCCGCGCCACCTCCTGCTGGCGGCTGCTGGTGCCGAGATAATTGCTGACCGCCATGCTGAAGCCGTCGGCCACCAGGTTGGCGAGGCCGAGGATGATGATGGTGGCGAGCGACAGTCCGCCGCCGGCGCTGCCCGCGATCACCGCGAAGGTGGTCACCACCCCATCGACGCCGCCGAGAACGAAATCGCCGAGCGAGCTTTCGCCGCGCGGCTGCTCCAGCCGGGCGCGGATGCGCTCCGGCCGGTGCTCGTCCTGCAGGTTGCGTACGGCTCGAAGGGCGATCGCTGACTCTCCCGGACAGGGTCGGTCCCCGCTAGCCGGGCAGAGGCCCCGCTTCAACCGGGCCGCTGATACCGGGGCGCAAGACCGGCGCTCGGCCGGACGGCACGACTCGCCAGCGACGCCATCAATCCGTCCAATCATGGCGAAAATCGGGCGGAGCGGCGGGAGCCGGGAACCGACACGACGAGCCGGGCATTTATAGCGGCAGGTTAAGCAAATACGGAGTATTACCCATGTCGAGCCTCAGCTTCCGCAGCAGCCGCCCCGATGGCTGGACCATGCCGCGCCCGCATCGCGACCCCAGCCTGCGCTATCTGACCCACGGCCCGATCCAGCCGCTGGAGGAGCCGGGCTTCTTCGCCCGCCTGTTCGGGCGCGCCTGACCGCACGCGGCCACGGCGCGGCTCCCGCGCCACCCCCCGCGCCACCAGCGCTGGCCCCGGAACGGCCGGTCAGTATTCGACCGGCTCTTCCGGGGTCTCGCGCCGGTGCTCGCGGCCGGCGGTGCGCTCGCCGCGCGCCAGCCGGAACACCACGCCCGACAGCATCACCAGCGCCAGCAGGTTGGGCAGCGCCATCAGCGCGTTGGAAATATCGCCCAGCCGCCACACCAGCTCGCTCGGCTGCGCGGCGCCGATGAAGATCACCACGCACCACAGCACGCGCCAGCCGATATGCAGCGCGCGTTCCCCCGCGCGGGTCGAGCCGGGCACCCGATCATAGAGGAAGGTGATCGCGCGCTCTCCGTAATACGACCAGGTCAGCAGCGTGGTGAACACGAACAGGATCAGCGCCAGGCTGGCGATCAGGGTGCCGATGGGGACGCTGGCCACGGCCACCGGGAAGGCGGCGGCAAAGGCCCCGCTGGTCATCGCAAAGCCGGTCAGGTCCGATTGCCAGGCGTGCTCGACCGCCTGCCCGGCGCCGGTGAACTCGCCCTCCACCGTCAGGATCACCAGCGCGGTCATGGTGCAGATCACGATCGTGTCGATGAAGGTGCCCAGCATCGCCATGCGCCCCTGCTGTTCGGGATCGCTGGTCTGCGCCACCGCATGGGCGATCGGGGTCGAACCCTGCCCCGCCTCGTTGGAGAACAGCCCGCGCGCCACCCCGGCGCGGATCGCCATGATCAGCGCGGCGCCGGCAAAGCCGCCGCTCGCGCTCTGCAGATTGAACGCGCCGGCAAAGATCCGGGCAAAGGTTTCGGGGATGTCGCCGACATTCAGCAGGATCGCGATCAGCGCCATCAGCAGATAGGCGCCGGCCATGAACGGCACCACCCGTTCGGCCACGCTGCCGATCGACTTGATCCCGCCGATGATCACCACGAACACCGCGATGGCGGTGATCAGGCCGCCTGCCCATTCCTCGATCCCGAACAGCTCGTTCAGCCCGTCGGCGACCGCGTTCGACTGGATCGAATTGCCGGTGACCAGCGCGCTGAACAGCGTGCCGAGGCAGAACAGCACCGCCAGCCAGGTCCATTTCGGTCCCAGCCCGATCATGATGTAGCTCATCGGCCCGCCGCGATAGACGCCGTCGCTGGTGCGTTCGCGGAAGCGGATCGCCAGCGACCCTTCGGCAAAGGCCAGCGCCATGCCGATCAGCGCGGTGATCCACATCCAGAAGATCGCGCCCGGCCCGCCCAGCGCGATGGCCGTCGCCACGCCCGCCAGGTTGCCGGTGCCGACCTGCCCGGACAGCGCGGTGGAAAGCGCCGCGAACGGGCTGATCTCGCCCGCGCCTTCGCCCTTGCGGCCCTTGAACAGGCCGGCAAAGGCGCTGCCCAGCTTGCGGATCGGGTAGAAGCGCAGCCCGATCATCACCCACAGGCCGACGCCGAACAGCACGATCACCATCGGCGGGAAGGGCAGCACCTCCTGCCCGTTCCAGACGCCGCCCCAGATGAAGTCCGATACGTTGATCGCGTGGCCGATCAGGCCGACCTGCTGCCCTGCTGCCGCCACAAGCTGCTCCCCTGTTGTTGCGCTTCGGTAGGGGCAGGCTAGTGGCAAGCAGCGGCGCTGGCCAGCCCCCCACCCCCCGATCCGCCGGGCCGGGCCGACCCGGCCGGGCGGGGCTCTTGCCATCGGCCGGCCCGGCCGCTACATGCCGCGTTCGCTTTTCCGACATCGGAACCTTCTCAGCCCCTCCCGGACCAGCCCAACGGGCGCCGGGGCGGCGAAGGGCCTATGGGGAAAGGCGGCGCGTGTCAGGCAGGCAAGTCGGGGAAACACAGCAGATGGCCAAGACCAGCCCGGGCGAATTCATCCGCCAGGTCCGCTCCGAAGCGAACAAGGTGGTATGGCCGACCCGCCAGGAAACGGTGCGGACCGCCATCTTCGTGGCGATCATGGTGCTGATCCTGTCGCTGTTCTTCCTCGGCGTCGATTCCGCCTTCGGCGCCGTGGTGCGCTGGCTGCTGACGCTGGTCTGACCCGATCACGGCTTTCAGGGATACAAGAGACGCACATGGCCCGCTGGTACATCATCCACGCTTATTCCGGGTTCGAGAACAAGGTCCGCGACACGATCCTCTCGGAAGCCGAGCGCATGGGCCTGTCCGACGCGGTGGAGGAGGTCGCGGTCCCGACCGAGACCGTGACCGAGGTCAAGCGCGGCAAGAAGGTGCAGGTCGAACGCAAGTTCATGCCCGGCTACGTGCTGGCCAAGCTGCAGATGACCGACGATGTCTATCACCTGATCAAGAACACCCCCAAGGTCACCGGCTTCCTCGGATCGGGCGGCAAGCCGCAACCGATCTCGGATCGGGAGGCGGCGCGCTATTTCGGCGGCGTGGCGGCGGCGCAGGCCGCGCCCCGGAACCAGGTCAGCGTCGATTACGAGATCGGCGACCAGGTCAAGGTGCTGGAAGGCCCCTTCGCGACCTTCAACGGCATTGTCGAGGAGCTCGATTTCGACAAGCAGAAGGTCAAGGTCTCGGTCTCGATCTTCGGCCGCGCCACCCCGGTGGAGCTGGACTTCGCACAGGTCGAACTCAGCAAGTGATCGCTGCCCGGTCGGCGGCCGGGACCGGCGCCGATAGCGGAGCCGCCAGCCGCACCGCGACCGCGCGTCAGGGGCGGGTTGCCCGCGCCGGCCCGATGCGCTAACGCGCCCGCCTCCCGCCGCCCGGTGCTGCGGGAACCGACGCGGAAGGCGGGCTCGCCCGCTGCTTGCACCGCTTACCATGCGCCGCCGCCCTCCGGCAGCGGCAACAGTGAGAAAAGGAGGCCGCTCATGGCCAAGAAGATTACCGGCTACATCAAGCTGCAGGTGCCCGCCGGCGCAGCCAACCCCTCGCCGCCGATCGGCCCGGCGCTGGGCCAGCGCGGCGTCAACATCATGGAATTCTGCAAGGCCTTCAACGCCGCCACGCAGGAGCTGGAGAAGGCGATGCCGATCCCGACGGTGATCACCGTCTATGCCGATCGCTCGTTCACCTTCGTCACCAAGACGCCGCCGGCCAGCTTCCTGATCAAGAAGGCCGCCGGCCTCAAGTCCGGCTCGAAGGAGCCGGGCAAGCTGTCGGCCGGCACCATCGCCCGCTCGCAGCTGGCCGAGATCGCCGAAGCCAAGATGAAGGACCTCAACGCCAACTCGATCGAGCAGGCGACCCGCATCATCGAAGGCTCCGCGCGCTCGATGGGCCTCGAAGTGGTGGAGGGCTGAGGACATGGCCAGACTGACCAAGCGGCAGAAGCTCTATGCCGAGCGTGTCGAT
>JACIYY010000190.1 GCA_014359685.1 Porphyrobacter sp.
AACCTGACCGGTTTCCAGGCCAACCGCAACGCGCAGGGCCGACATGCTGCTGATCGTCCCGGCGCTGCTGGCGATCTGGCTGATGCTGCGCCGTGCGGGCGGCGCAACGGCGCGACGGGCGCGGCTGGCGCCGTTCGCAGCGGCGGTGCTGTTCCTCGCCACTTTGGCGGCGCTGGCGCTGAACGGCGGCAACACCGCGCTGGGCCGGGTGGCCGGGCGGTTCGCCTTCGACGGCGATTTCCGCTCCGAATTGCGGCGCGACACGCTGTTCGCCGTCGGCCTCGGCGGGTTCCAGCCGGCGATGCTGGCGGCGGAGCGGCTGGAGGTGCTCGAGCCCTCCCGGCCCAACCGGGCGCACAACGATTATCTCGAATTCGTCCTCGGGGGCGGCCTGCCCGCCGTGCTGATCGGCTGTGCCATCATGACACTGATCGCCGCGCGCGCTGCGTCTGAGGCGGCGCGAACCATGGTATCGCGACCTCCTCGGGCTGGGGGGCCACGATCATGGCGATTCTTGCTGCGCATTCGCTCGTCGATTATCCCCTTCGTTCCGTGGCATTGGCTTCCGTGACGGGGGTGGCGGCGGGTTTGCTCGCGACAGCGCCGCGCCCGCCGGGGACGGCGACCTCGGCCGGCGGCCGGTCGCCACACAGGGGGACTGACGCGATCGGCTCGATTCCGCACAGGCTCGCTGCGATCCTCTTGCTGGTGCTGGCCGCCTGCCAGCCCACGCCGGACACCGATCTGCGCGCCGGCGACCGCCGCCTATGAAGCGATCGGCGGGGCCGAGGCGCCGCCGATCGGCCCCTACGTCCTGCGCGCCGGCGATCGACGGCGGGTCGGTCCCGCACCGGAGCGCCGCGCCGGCCTCGACCCCTTCGGGCGGGTGGCAGGCGGGCGTCATGATCGTCGGCGTGCCGGCGGCCCAGGATTCCAGCATCGCCATCGGCAGCGTTCGCTGTGCGGGCAGGATCATGAATCGCGCCGAGGCGATCAGCCGCTGCTTGTGCCGCCCGTGCGCGGGGCCGAGGAACGCCACCAAGGGCGGTGCGCTGGCCAGCCGGCGCTCCAAGGCGGCGACGTGCTGCGGCTCTCCCCAGCCGGCGATTGCCAGTCGTGCGCCGGGCGGCAGCTCCGCCTGCGCCCAGCCGTCGATCAGCGCGGCAAGGTTCTTCTTGGGATGGATGCGGCCGAGATAGAGCACCAGCGGGTCGCGTTCCCCCCGGCGGTCCGGCCGCTGCCGCACCCTCGACGGGGGGCCGGCATTGGGGATTACCAGTACCGGCGGCGGCCCCGCTCCCGGCCCGGCCCCTGCCTCGCGCCGGATGTCCGCAGCCTCCGCCCCGGTCAGCGCATGGAGCGTGAGATCAGGCAGGGCCGGCCCGAGGCCCGCGCCCACAGCGAGCCGGCGCGCGATGGATACATCCAGATGCCGTGCAGGTGGACGAGATCGGGTCCGCCCGCCGCAGCAGGCCGGGCAGCCCCGGCGCGTAGCCGATCTGCGCCGGGCCGGTGACGGTCGCGGTCAGCAGCGGCGTGTCGCCGGCCAGCGACAGCGCCTCCCCGCCCCGCGCAGGGCGACGATGGTCGCGCGCCCGCCGCTGTCGCGGATCATCCGCGCCTGAGCGGCAACCGCCGTGGCGACCACTCCGCCACGGCTGATGCCGGCGGTCACTGCTCGGGCACGGAGAAGCTGCCGCTGACCCGGCCGCCGGACGTGCCCTGCGCGCCCGGCGCGGCGCTTCCGTCGACGCTGGCGAGGCCGCTGTCGAGGTCGATCGTCAGCCGCCCGCCATTCAGCGTGTCGCCGCCGCGCCGCAGCGCCACTCCGCCCGACAGGACGATGACCCGGCGGTTGAAATCGTAGACCGCGGCCGCACCCTGCGCCCGTTCCGAGCCGCGCGTCACGGTGACCCCGCCGGTGGCGTCGATGCGCTGGATCCGCAAGCCGTCGTCATCGGTATAGGCGACCGTCGTCCGATCCGCAGTCAGCCGCAGGTCGCCCTGGGTGATGACCACGTCGCCGGTCAGCACCACCCGCTTCTGCCGGTCCTGCAGCTCGATCCGGTCGGCCGCATAATTGACCGGCTGGTTGGAGTTGAACCCGCTGATCGCCTGCGCCCCGGCCAGCGACCCGAACAGGGCGGCGACCAATGCAGAGGCGGCGAAGCCGGCCGCCAGCGAGCGCCACGCAAGGCGGCGCAAAGGGACAGGGCGGCTGGGTGCAGGAGCAGGCATCGTGCCCCTATCTAGCGGGCCGGGGCGGCCCCGCAAGCGCGCGTTCATGGCATCTGCATCCGGCCGGGCACCATCCGCAGCCGGGCATCGCCCTCCAGCGCCACGGTGCGCGCGTCGAGATCGGCGCGAATGCGGTCGGCGCGGAAGGTGCCCGCCGGCACCGCCCCCTCGATCCCGCCGTGCCCGAACACGGTGCGTTCCGGCAGATCGATGGTCACGCCGCGCGCGGTCATCCGGTAGCCGTCGGCGGCGGTGAAGCGAACCACGCCGTCGATTTCGACCTGCTGATCCTCGATCTGGTAGCGGCCGGAG
>JACIYY010000191.1 GCA_014359685.1 Porphyrobacter sp.
CCCGCCGCCATCGTCGAGCGCGAGGGGCTGAAGCAGGAAAGCGATACCGGCGCGATCGAGGCGGCGGTGGACGAGATCCTCGCCGCCAATGCCGACAAGGTGGCGCAGTACAAGGCCGGCAAGGACGCCTTGTTCGGCTTCTTCGTCGGCCAGGCGATGAAGGCGATGAAGGGCAAGGCCAACCCGCAGGTGGTGAACGAGGTGCTGCGGGCGAAGCTGCGTTAGGTCGCCCCCCGCTCCGGCAAGCCCGCGATCCGCTCGGCCATTCCCGCCCACAGCGCCGGAGAGGCCGCGCCGATCAGCCCGGTGCGGCCGCGCTGGTCGACGCGATAGGGCGAGCCGTCGGGGCGGGCGGCCTTGCCCCCGGCCTCGTTCAGCCACAGCGCCCCGGCCGCATGGTCCCACGGCAGCGTGCGTTCGAAGATCGCGACATCATTGGTGCCCAGCGCCAGCCGCGGATATTGCTCGGCCGCGCAATAGGGAATGTCGGCGAGGCTATAATGCGGGGCGATGTGCTCCAGCACAGAGCGGCGGTGCGCGTCGTCCATGAAGATCAAGGAGATCGCCGCGACCGGCCGCTCGCTGCCGGTCGGCCGGGCGGTGATCGGCTCGCCATCGACCAGCGCGCCGCCGCCGCGATGGGCGGCGCAGAAACGTTCGGTCAGGCAGTCGAAGATCCACCCCGACTGCGCCTCGCCGCCTTCGCAGCGGGCGATCAGAATGCCGAAGGGCCGCTGTCCGGCGGCGAAGTTGCGGGTGCCGTCCACCGGGTCGACGACCCAGCACGGGCCGGCCAGCCGGTCGAGTACCGCCGGGTCGGCATGGGCCGCCTCCTCCCCCACCAGCGCCAGGCCGGGCGCCAGCCGCGCCAGTCCGTCGAACAGCAGCGCCTCGGCCTCGCGGTCGGCAATGGTGACAGGGTCGTTGCCGCCCTTGTCCTCAACCTCGCCGGCCTTGAGGTTGCGGTAACGCGGCAGGATCGCCTTGGCCGTGACCTCGCGGCACAGCGCCAGGATCGATCGGTCGAGCATCGTCACGAGCGGTAATCCGCATTGATCGCGATGTAGCCATGGGTCAGGTCGCAGGTCCACACCACCGCCTGCCCCTCCCCCAGCCCCAGATCGACGGCGATCACGATCTCGCGGCCCTTCAGATGCTCTGCCACCGGCGCTTCGTCGTACCCGGCGACCGGCTGCCCGTCGCGCGCGGTCCAGTGGCCGCCGAAGCCGATCGACAGGCGGTCGCGGTCGGCCGGCTCGCCCGCCTTGCCCACCGCCATCACCACGCGGCCCCAATTGGCATCCTCGCCGGCCAGCGCCGTCTTGACCAGCGGCGAGTTGGCGACCGCCAGCCCGATGCGCCGCGCGCTGTCATCGGAGGCGGCGCCGGTCACCCGCACCTCGACGAACTTGCTCGCCCCCTCGCCATCGCGCACCACCAGATGGGCGAGCTGGCGGCAGACATCGTGCAGCGCAGCGGCGAAGGCGTCGGCCCCGGCATCCTCGAAGCTGGCGAGCGGGGCATTGCCGGCCGCGCCGGTGGCGAAGGCCAGCACCGTGTCGCTGGTCGAGGTGTCGCTATCGACCGTGATGCAGGAGAAGGTCCGCTCGTTGGCGGCCGACAGCAGCGCCTGCAGGAACACCGGCTCCACCGCCGCATCGGTGAAGATGTAGCCCAGCATCGTCGCCATGTCGGGCGCGATCATCCCGCTGCCCTTGATGATCCCGGCCAGCGTCTCCGTTCGCCCATCGACCACCGCCGTGGCGAGCGCGCCCTTCTCGAACGTGTCGGTCGTCCCGATCGTCGCGGCCGCTTGCCGCCACGAGCATGGAGGGGCCGCCAGCGCCGCCTCGATCCCTGCGTGCGCCCGGTCCTGCGGCAGCGGCACGCCGATCACGCCGGTGGAGCTGACAAACACCTGTGACGGCTGGCATCCCAGATGCCCCGCGACCTGCGCCATGATCGCCTCCACTGCCTCGCGCCCGCGATGACCGGTGAAGGCGTTGGAATTGCCGGCATTGACCACCAGCGCCCGTGCGCTGCCCAACCGCGCCTGCTCGCGCCCCAGCTCCACCTCGCTCGAACAGCAGACATTCTTCGTGAACAGTCCGGCGACGGCGGTGCCCTCGGCCAGTTCCACCAGGGTCAGGTCGCAGCGGTCCCACTCCTTGTAGCGTGCCCGCGCGATCCGCAGCGTGACGCCTGCGATCGGCGGGATGGCGGGGAACGGCAGCGCGAGCGGGGAGCGGGCAAGGTCCATGGCCAGCGCCTTACCGGTCCGCGATGCGCCGGTAAATCGTTCCGGCGCCGGTGCGGGGCGGCTGGACGATGCGCGGCGATTGCCTTATATTATTGGCGATGATCCGCCGCCTGCTGACCCTCCTTGCGCTGTGCGCCGGGCTCGCCGCTGTGGCCGAGCCGGCGCGGGCCGGTGCGGTGGCGATCGACAGCGTGCGGCTGGTCGAACAGGCGACGCTTGTTTGCGGGGCCGGCGATGCGGGCAGCTTCGCCGCGCCGCAGCGCGCCGCGCCGCGGGCCGAGGGCAAGGCCAATATCTGCCCGCGCCCGGTGCTCACAATCGTGGTGCCCACGGTGATGCTCAAGGTCGATCGCGCGCTGGATTAGCGCGCCGCTCCCACGGCCATTGCCGCGCCAGCCGCCGCCCGGCGCTGCCGCCCGCGCCGCTTTCCCGCCGCGCGCGCCTTTTGCTTCACCCGCCCCCTTCCGTGCCCGTCCGCCGGGTGCCCGCCACTATCAGGATCAGCCCATGTTCGGCGCCCTCGCCAAGACCTTGTTCGGTTCGGCCAACGACCGCTACATCAAATCGCTCGACCGGATCGTCGCCCGGATCAACGCGCTCGAACCGCAGATGGAGGCGTTGTCGGATGCCGAGCTACAGGCGCAGACCGGCAACTTCCGCGCCCGGCTCGAGGCCGGCACGCCGCTCGACGACCTGTTGCCCGAGGCCTTCGCCACCGTGCGCGAGGCGTCGCGCCGGGTGCTGGGCATGCGCCATTTCGACGTCCAGCTGATCGGCGGCATCGTCCTCCACCGGGGCGAGATCGCGGAGATGCGGACCGGCGAGGGCAAGACGCTGGTGGCCACGCTCGCCACCTATCTCAACGCGCTGCCGGGCAAGGGCGTCCACGTCGTCACCGTCAACGACTATCTCGCCCGCCGCGATGCCGAATGGATGGGGCAGCTCTACGGCTTCCTCGGCCTCACTACCGGGGTGATCGTCCCCAACCTGCCCGAACATGTCCGGCGCGAAGCCTATGCTGCCGACATCACCTACGGCACCAACAACGAATTCGGCTTCGACTATCTGCGCGACAACATGAAGCACGAGCGCGCGCAACAGGTCCACCGGCCGTTCAACTACGCCATCGTCGATGAGGTCGATTCGATCCTGATCGACGAGGCACGCACCCCGCTGATCATCTCCGGCCCGACCGAGGACAAGTCGGATCTGTATGTCGCGATCGACCGGATCGTGAAGGATCTCGAGCCCGAATATTACGAGGCCGACGAGAAGAGCCGCAACATCTCGCTGACCGAGGAGGGCGCCGAGGAGGTCGAGCGCCGGCTGATCGCCGCCGGGCTGCTGGAGACCGACAACCTCTACGATGTCGAGAACACGCTGGTGGTCCACCATCTCGACCAGGCGCTGCGCGCGGTGGTGATGTTCCGGCGCGATACCGATTACATCGTGCGCGACGGCAAGGTGGTCATCATCGACGAGTTCACCGGGCGGATGATGGAAGGGCGCCGCTGGTCCAACGGCCTGCACCAGGCGGTGGAGGCCAAGGAAGGAGTCAAGATCGAGCCCGAGAACCAGACCATGGCTTCGATCACCTTCCAGAACTATTTCCGCATGTATCCCAAGCTTTCCGGCATGACCGGCACCGCCGCGACCGAGGCGGCCGAGTTCTGGGACATCTACAAGCTCAACGTGGTGGAGATTCCCACCAACCTGCCGGTCCGCCGGATCGACGAGGAGGACGAGTTCTACAAGAACACCACCGACAAGTTCCAGGCCATCGCCAAGGCGATCCGCGAGAAGAACGAGCTTGGCCAGCCGGTGCTGGTCGGCACGGTGTCGATCGAAAAGAGCGAGCTGCTGTCCCGCTTCCTCGACCAGGAAGGCGTCAAGCACGCGATCCTGAACGCCCGCATGCATGAGCGCGAGGCGCATATCGTGGCGCAGGCCGGCCGTCTCGGCTCGGTCACCATCGCGACCAACATGGCCGGGCGCGGCACCGACATCCAGCTGGGCGGCAATGTCGAGTTCCGGATCACGGACGAGCTGGCCGATCTGCCCGAAGGGCCGGAGCGCGACGCCGCGATCGAACGGATCAAGGCCGAGGTCGCGGCCGAGAAGGAGCGCGTGCGCGAGGCCGGCGGCCTGTTCGTGCTCGGCACCGAACGACACGAATCGCGCCGCATCGATAACCAGCTGCGCGGCCGCTCGGGCCGGCAGGGCGATCCCGGCCTGTCGCGCTTCTATCTGTGCCTGGAGGACGATCTGCTGCGTATCTTCGGGCCGGACACGCTGTTCTCGCGGATGATGAACGCCAACCTCGCCGATGGTGAGGCGATCGGGTCGAAATGGCTCAGCAAGGCGATCGAGACCGCGCAGCGCAAGGTCGAGGCGCGCAATTACGAGCAGCGCAAGCAGGTCGTCGAATACGACAACGTGATGAACGACCAGCGCAAGGTGGTCTATGAACAGCGCTCGGAGATCATGGATTCCGAGCGTGTCGACGATGTCGTCAGCGAAATGCGCCACGATACGATCAATGCCATCGTCGCTGCCGCCTGCCCGCCCGGCTCCTACCCCGAGCAATGGAACATTGCCGGGCTCAAGGAGCGGATCGCCGACGTGCTGGGGCTCGACCCGCCGCTCGAGGCCTGGCTGGAGGAGGAGCAGGTCGCCCCCGATCTGCTGGAGGAGCGCCTCGTCGCGCTCGCCGAAGAGGCGATGGCAGCCAAGATCGCCGGCACCGACGAGGGCATCTGGCGGCAGGTCGAAAAGAGCGTGCTGCTCGACCGGCTGGATCACCACTGGAAGGAGCACCTCGCCACGCTCGACGCGCTGCGGCAGGTGGTGGGGCTGCGCTCCTACGCGCAGAAACAGCCGATCAACGAATACAAGCGCGAGGCGTTCGGCCTGTTCGAAGCGATGCTGGAGACGATCCGCGAGGATGTCACCCGGGTGCTGATGAAGAGCCAGCTGCGCGTGCCGCAGCCGATCGCGCCCGCCGCCCTGCCCGAGCTGCCCGACTTCCTGACCGGCCATATCGACCCGCTGACCGGCCTCGACGACAGCGCCGACGGCGACGGGTCGGAACGGCGCGCCGCGCTGTTCGGGGCGCTGGCCGGTTCGCCGGTGGCGGCGGCCGGGCCGGGCGGCGCGGTGCGGGACGATCCCTATGCCGGCATGGCGGTCAGCCGCAATGCGCCATGCCCGTGCGGCTCGGGCAGCAAGTACAAGCACTGCCACGGGGCGACCGCCTGAGCACGGAGCATATCAATCCTCTTGCCGGAGGGCGCGGCCCCGCGCTAGGGTTGCCCGTTAGGATCGAAGGGGCGGGCATCATGGGCGACGAGACACCCGGGGCGGACGACACACCGGAGCGCGAGCGCCTGATCCATGAGCTTCGCAACGTCCAGGCCGAAAAGCAGGCGCTCAAGCACCTGCTGGGCAAAGCGGTGGACCAGATCGAGGAGCTGGTCGAAAACGATTGCGAGGACGCCGCCAAGCAGGCCGCGGCCGCGCAGGCCGAACGGCTGCGCCGCGTCGCCGACTGACCGGCGTTCGCGCCGCAGGACCAAGCCAGTCTGCTGGCCGCCTCCACCTGATATTGTCAGCATGTGAAAATGGCGCGCTGCCATCCCCCTTGATCTGGCTCCCGCTTGGAACATAAGATGAACATATGAGAATCATCCCCACCCTTGCAGCGGACTGCACCGGGCCGGCCGAGGCGGGCTGCTGGGCCAGCGGCATCGCCTCGCTGGATGCGGCGCTGGGGGGCGGGCTGGCTGGCGGGCGCGTCCATGAGGTCTATGCTGCGGACGCCGACGATGTTGCCGCCGCGGCAGGATTTGCCGGGGCGGTGGCGATGGGCATGGCGGGGGAGCGCGCAGCCGTGCTGTGGCTGCGCCCGCAGCGGGCCGCCAGCCGTGGCGGGATCGTTCAGGCCCATGGCTGGGCCGAACTGGGCGGTGCGGCGGATCGGATCGTGATCGGCCTGGTTCCCGACACGCTGGCCCTGCTGCGCGCCGCCATCGACGCCCTGCGCGGCCCGGCAACGGGCGCGGTGATCGTGGAAGGCTGGGGCGCGCTGCGCGAGCTGGACCTGACCGCCAGCCGCCGGCTGGCGCTGGCCGCCGAGGCTTCAGGCGTGCCGTTGCTCCTGCTGCGGCCCGAGGCGAAGCCCGTGCCCAGCGCGGCCCGGACCCGCTGGCAGGTGGCCGCAGCCCCGTCCCGGGCGCTGCCCGGCAATGCGCCGGGCCATCCCGTCTTCGACATCACCTTGCTGCGCCAGAGAGGCGGCCCCTGCGGCCTTGGCTGGCGGCTGGAGTGGAACCGTGACCAACGCGCATTCCAGGAACCGGCGCTATCTGGCGCTGTGGTTTCCGTTCCTGTCGGCGGATCGGCTGCGGATCGAGCATCCCGACCGGCTGATCCGAACCACCGCAGAATCGCCTGATGCCCCGCTGGTGCTGGTCGCCAGGATCAGGGGCGCGCTGCGGCTGTGCGCGGTCGATGCCCATGCCCGGCGGCAAGGCCTCGCCCCCGGCCTGACCCTGGCCGATGCGCGCGCG
The DNA here is from genome assembly GCA_014359685.1 of Porphyrobacter sp. Classification (GTDB taxonomy): domain Bacteria; phylum Pseudomonadota; class Alphaproteobacteria; order Sphingomonadales; family Sphingomonadaceae; genus Croceibacterium. The sequence goes on from JACIYY010000191.1 coordinate 6,829, forward strand.
CGCCATCCCGATCTGGTGGTGGCCGACATGGACGAGCAAGCGGACCGGGACTGGCTGAAACGGCTGGCCCGGCATTGCCGCGACTGGTCGCCGCTGGTCACCATTGTCCCGCCCGACGGGATCACGCTGGACATTACCGGGGTGAGCCACCTGTTCGGCGGCGAAGCCGGGCTGAGCTCGGGGATCGAGGACGCCCTGGCGACGATGCGGATGACCTGCCGGCTGGCGATGGCCGCCACGGCCGAGGCCGCACAGGCGCTCGCCCGTCATGCGCCGCTGCCGGTCGAGGACGAACACGGCGCCGTGCGGGCGCTGCCGGTCGCCGCGCTGGGGCTGGGCGAGGAGGCCAGCCTGGCCTTGCGCCGGGCCGGGCTGACCACCATCGGCGCCGTTGCCGCGCGCTCGTCCGCCAGCATCGTCGCGCGCTTCGGCCTGCAGGCGGTGACCGCGCTGCGCCGGCTGACCGGAGAGGAGGCTGCGCCGATCGCGCCTCTGCCCCAGCCCGCGCCGCTCCATTTCCGGCGCCGCTTCGCCGAGCCGACCGGCCATCAGGCGACGGTCGCGGCCTGCTTCGCGGACCTGCTGCGCGAGGCCTCCGGAACGCTGGAGGAGCGCGGCCTGGGCGGGCGGCGCTTTGCCCTCACTTTGTTCCGCAGCGATGGCGCGCGGCACCGCCTGGACATCGAAACCGGCCAGCCGACCCGCGATCCCGCGCTGGTCATGCGCCTGTTCGAGGAGCGGATCGGAACGCTGGCCGATCCGCTCGATCCCGGATTCGGCTATGACAGCATCACGCTGTTCCTGCCTGTCACGGAACCGCTCGCCGCCAGCCAGCCGACGCTCGACGGGAACGAGCGCAAAACTGCCGCCCTGTCGGACCTGATCGACCGGCTGAGCACCCGGCTGGGGTCGGAACGCCTGTTCCGGCTGATCCCGCAAGACAGCCATATCCCCGAACAGGCGCAGCTTGCCCTGCCGGCGATCCGCGAGACCGTGCCGGTCCGCTGGCCCGCGCCGCTGCGCGACGAGCCACCGATGCGGCCGCTGTTCCTGTTCGATCCGCCCCACCCCGTGGCGGTCATCGCGCAGGTGCCCGACGGTCCGCCGCACCGCTTCCGCTGGCGGCGCAAGCTGCATGAGGTGCGGCTGTACGAAGGGCCGGAGCGGATCGCCGCCGAATGGTGGCGGCGGCCCGATGGCCATCACACCGGCGCTGGCGGCGAGCAGTCCGGCACAGCCGGGCTGACGCGCGATTACTACCGGATCGAAGATGTGCGGGGGCGGCGCTACTGGATCTTCCGCCACGGCCTCTACGACGAAAAGCCCGATCCGCGGTGGTATCTGCACGGGCTGTTCGCATGAACGCCGCCGCCCCCTTCGCCGAACTGGTCGCCGCGACCAATTACAGCTTCCTGCGCGGCGCCGCGCATCCTGCGGACATGGTCGCGCGCGCGCATGCGCTGGGGATGGCCGGGATCGGGATCGCCGATCGCAACAGCGTGGCCGGCGTGGTCCGCGCGCACAGGGCATGGCGGGAGATCGGCGAGGGGTCAGCGGGTTTTCGGCC
>JACIYY010000192.1 GCA_014359685.1 Porphyrobacter sp.
GCCGGCGTGGTCCGCGCGCATGGGGCATGGCGGGAGATCGGCGAGCAGCCATCCCTTTTTCGGCCGGAGGGTTTTCGGCCCGAGGATTTTCGATTGGCGGTGGGCGCGCGGCTGGTGTTTGCCGATGGCACGCCCGATATCATCGCCTATCCGGCCACGCGCCACGGCTGGGGCCGGCTGACCCGGCTGCTGACGCTGGGCAATCGCCGCGCGCAGAAGGGCGATTGCACGCTCCATCTGGCCGATCTGCTGGATCATGCCGACGACCTGCTGCTGATCGCGCCCGGGCGCGACCCGGCCCTGCTGGGCCGGCTGGCCGAGGCCTGTCCCGGCGCGGTCTGGCTGGCGGCGACGATGCACCGGACCGGGGCCGACGCCCGGCGGCTGGCCGAGGCGCAGGCACTGGGCGCAGCCTGCGGCTTGCCGCTGATCGCCACCAACGATGCGCTCTACGATACTCCCCAGGCGCGGGTGCTGCAGGACGTCGTTACCTGCATTCGGGAGGGCACGACCCTCCACCAGGCCGGCAAGCGCCTGCTGGCCAATGCCGAACGACACCTGAAATCCCCTGCCGAAATGGCACGCCTGTTCCGCACCTGCCCGGCAGCCATCGCCGCCACCACCGATCTTTTGTCCCGCATCGCCTTCACGCTGGACCAGCTGCGCTACGATTATCCGCACGAACCCGTGCCGGCGGGCTGGCAGCCGCAGGACTGGCTCGAGCATCTGGTGATGGAGGGCGGGCGGGCCCGCTTTCCCGATGGACTGCCCCAGCCCTACCTGACCGTCCTGGCAGAGGAGTTCAGGCTGGTCCGCCTCAAGCAATACGCCCCCTATTTCCTGACGGTGCATGACATCGTCCGCCATGCCCGCAGCCTCGATCCGCCGATCCTGTGCCAGGGGCGCGGCAGCGCGGCCAATTCGCTGGTCTGCTATTTCCTTGGCATCACCTCGGTCGATCCGGTGCGCGAGCGGCTGCTGTTCTCCCGCTTCCTGTCGGAAGAGCGCGACGAGCCGCCCGATATCGACGTCGATTTCGAGCATGAGCGGCGCGAGGAGATCATGCAGTATATCTATGCCCGCTATGGCCGCGAGCGGGCCGGGATCGCCGCCACGATCATCCATTACCGCCCGCGCAGCACGATCCGCGAGGCCGGCAAGGTGCTGGGCCTGACCGAGGATGTGACCGCCCGCCTTGCCGCCACGATCTGGGGCAGCTTCGACAACCGGGCCTCCGGCCTGCCCATCGAGGAGGCAGGGTTCGCCATCGCCAATCCCGAGATCGGCCGGCTGAAGGCGCTGGTGGAGCGCTTGCTCGGCTTTCCCCGGCACCTGTCGCAGCATGTCGGCGGCTTCGTGCTGACCGAAGGCCGGCTGGACGAGCTGGTGCCGATCCACAATGCCGCCATGCCCGATCGCACCTTCATCGAATGGGACAAGGACGATATCGACGAACTGGGGCTGATGAAGGTCGATGTGCTGGCGCTCGGGATGCTGACCGCGATCCGCAAGAGCTTCGGGCTGCTGCGCGAGCACGGGCTTGGCGACCACGATCTCCAGACCGTGCCGCTGGAAGACCCGCAGGTCTACCCGATGCTCCAGCGCGGCGACAGCATCGGCACCTTCCAGGTCGAGAGCCGCGCCCAGATCGCCATGCTGCCCAGGATGAAGCCGGCGCAGCTTTACGATCTGGTGATCCAGGTCGCCATCGTGCGCCCCGGCCCGATCCAGGGCGGCATGGTCCATCCCTATCTGCGGCGGCGCAACGGGGAGGAGGCGGTGGTCTTCCCCAGCCCGGCGCCTCCGCACGATCCCGACGAGCTGCGCGCGGTGCTGGGCAAGACGCTGGGCGTGCCGTTGTTTCAGGAACAGGCCATGAAGCTGGCGATCGTGGCGGCCGGCTTCACCCCGGCCCAGGCGGACGGCCTGCGCCGGGCGATGGCGACATTCCGCAACCGTGGCACGGTCGGCTATTATTCTGAGCTGCTGGTCGAAGGCATGGTGGCGCGCGGATACCAGCGCGACTTCGCCGAACGCTGCTTCGAGCAGATCCGCGGCTTTGGCGAATATGGCTTTCCCGAAAGCCATGCCCAGGCCTTCGGCTGGCTGGCCTATGTCTCCTCATGGCTGAAATGCCGCCACCCGGCGGTGTTCACCTGCGCCCTGCTCAACAGCCAGCCGATGGGCTTCTACGCGCCCGCCCAGCTCGTCCGCGACGCGCAGGAACACGGGGTCGAGGTGCGCGCCGTCGATGTCAACGCCAGCGGGTGGGATTGCACGCTGGAACGGCGCGAGGATGGCGTCCTCGCCCTTCGCCTGGGGCTGTCGCGGATCGATGGCTTCCGCAAGGCCTGGGCCGAGGCGATCGGGCCTGCCCGGCAGGCGGGCGCCTTCGTCTCGGCGGAGGACCTCGCCCGGCGCGCGGCCCTGCCTGCCCCGGCCCTGCGCAAGCTGGCCGAGGCCGACGCCTTCGGCTCGCTGGGGCAGTCACGCCGCGATGCGGTGTGGGACACGCGCCGGACGCCGGCCAGCCAGTTGCCGCTATTCGCCTTCGCCAATGCGCCCGAACTGGGCGTGGAGCCCGATGCGCGGCTGCCGGCGATGCCCCTGGCCCAGGAAGTGGTCGCCGATTACCAGACCACGCGCCTGTCGCTGAAGGCGCATCCGATGCAGATCCTGCGCCCCAGGCTGGCCGGACGAGGCGTGCTGACCTGCGCCGAGGCCAATGCCGCCGCCGATGGCCGCAAGGTCCGCGTCGCCGGCATCGTCCTGATCCGCCAGCGCCCGGGAGAGGGCAAGGCGGTGTTCATCACCATCGAGGACGAAACCGCCATCGCCAACGCGCTGCTGTGGTCCCGCAGCCTGGAGCGCCAGCGCCGCGCCGTCATGGCCGCGCGGCTGATGCTGGTCGAGGCCGAGATCCAGCGCAGCAAGGAAGGGGTCGTGCACCTGATGGCCAGCCGCATCATAGAACGGA
>JACIYY010000193.1 GCA_014359685.1 Porphyrobacter sp.
AAAGGGGGGCGGATCCACAGGCCTGCGGCCACCACATCAGCAAAGGGGGGCGGGCGACCGCCCCCCTTTTGTCGTGGGCGGATGTGGTCGTGGGATCCGCACGCGCCGCTGGCGGCCATCCGCGCCGGCTGGTGCCCGGTGGTTGATCCACCATTCGCCAGGGCGCCCGCCTTGCGGGGGCGGGGCGCTCGCTCTAACCGTGCGGCATGCTGTGGCTGCTGCGCTTCATCGTCTGGCTGGTGGTGTGGTTCGCCGGCCTCAGCCTGGCGGCGGTGATCGTGTTCCGGTTCGTTCCGGTGCCGGTCACCGCGACCATGCTGATGGACGAGCACGGCTTCACCAAGGACTGGACCCCGCTCAGCCGCATCGACCCCAACATGGTCGCGGCGGTCATCGCGGCCGAGGACGGCAAGTTCTGCACTCATGATGGTTTCGACCGCGAGGCGATCGAGCAGGCGCTGCGGCGCAATATGGAGGGCGGGCGCATCCGCGGCGGCTCGACGATCAGCCAGCAGACCGCCAAGAACGTGTTCCTGTGGCAGGGCGGCGGCTATTTCCGCAAGGCGCTGGAGGCCTGGTTCACCCTGCTGATCGAGCAGATCTGGGGCAAGCGGCGGATCATGGAGGTCTATCTCAACGTCGCCGAGACCGGGATCGGCACCTATGGGGTGGAGGCCGGGGCGCAGCGCTATTTCGGTCATTCGGCTGATACCCTGACCGAGACAGAGGCGGCGCGGATGGCCGCCGTTCTGCCGCTGCCCAAGCAGCGGCCGGTGGTGAACCCCACCGGCTTCACCCGCCGTTACGGCAACACCATCCGCGCGCGGATCGGGGTCGTCCGGCGGGACGGGCTCGATGCCTGCGTGAGCGGATAGCGCAATGGGCGCCGGGCACTCGCACGCGCCTTCGCGCGCTCTCCCCGGCCAGCGCCACCGCAAGGGTCGCGCCTTCGCCATAGGGATCGGACTGAACACCGCCTTCGTGCTGGTGGAGGCGGGCTTCGGCCTGTGGTCGGGCTCGATGGCGCTGGTCGCCGATGCCGGGCACAACCTGTCCGATGTCGCCAGCCTGGCGATCGCCTGGGGCGCGAGCATCGCCGCGCGCCGGCCGGCCAACGCGCGCGTCACCTACGGCTACAAGGCCGGCTCGATCCTGGCGGCTCTGGCCAATGCCGGGCTGCTGCTGGTGGCGCTTGGCGCGATCCTGTTCGAGACGGTGCGGCGCCTGTTCGACCCGGTGCAGCCCGAAGGCTGGACGATGATCGTCATCGCCGGCATCGGCATTGTTATCAACGCCGCCACCGCGCTGCTGTTCGCCGGCGGGCGCAAGCACGACATCAATATCCGCGCCGCCTTCCTGCACATGGCTGCCGACGCGCTGGTCTCCATCGGGGTGGTGGTGGCAGGGGGGCTGATCCTGGTGACGGGAGCGCTATGGATCGACCCCGTCACCAGCCTGGTGATCGTGGCGGTGATCGGCTGGGGCACCTGGGGCCTGTTGAAGGACAGTGTGCGGATGGGCCTGCTGGCGGTGCCGGAGGGGATCGACGCGGGCGAAGTGCGCGGATTCCTCGCCGACCTCCCGGGGGTCGCGGCGGTCCATCATCTCCACATCTGGCCGATGAGCACCACCGAAACCGCGCTGACCACGCATCTGGAGATGCCGGCCGGGCATCCCGGCGATGCCTTCCTCCACGACGTGGCGCACGATCTGGAGCATCGTTTCGGTATCGGTCACGCTACCATGCAGGTGGAGACCGGCCGTGAGCCGGATTGCTCGCCCCAGACGACGGCAATCCCGCCGCTGTCACCCCCGCAGCGGTGATCGTCACCGGCGGGGCGACGGCGGGGGCGGCGTTTCCCCGGCCGGTCCGCCCCGCTGCGGCCCAGTCGACGCCCGGCTGACGAGGAGTCGCGCGCCAGCGGCGACCCTCAGGCCGCCGCTTCCTTCTTGCCGCCCCCGTTGCTGACCACGCGGACCGGTTCCTTGCGGCCTTCGACCACGTCCTTGTCCACCACCACCTCGGTCACGTCGTCCATTCCGGGCAGGTCGAACATCGTGTCGAGCAGGATCGCCTCGACGATCGAGCGCAGCCCGCGCGCGCCGGTCTTGCGCAGGATCGCCTTCTTCGCGATCGCCTCCAGCGCATCCTCGGTGAAGGTCAGTGCCACGTCCTCCAGCTCGAACAGCTTGGCATATTGCTTGACCAGCGCGTTCTTGGGCTCCTTCAGGATCTGCACCAAAGCCGGCACGTCGAGATCGTGCAGCGTGGCGATCACCGGCAGGCGGCCGACGAATTCGGGGATCAGCCCGAACTTCAGCAGATCCTCGGGCTCGGTCCGGACCAGCAGCTCGCCGATCTTGCGCTTTTCCGGGTCGGCGATGTGGGCGCCGAAGCCGATCGAGCGCTTTTGCAGCCGGTCGCCGATGATCTTGTCCAGCCCCGCGAAGGCCCCGCCGCAGATGAACAGGATGTTGGTCGTGTCGACCTGCAGGAATTCCTGCTGCGGATGCTTGCGGCCACCCTGCGGCGGCACGCTGGCGGTGGTGCCCTCCATCAGCTTGAGCAGCGCCTGCTGCACGCCTTCGCCCGACACGTCGCGGGTGATGGAGGGGTTTTCGGCCTTGCGCGTGATCTTGTCGATTTCGTCGATATAGACGATCCCCTGCTGCGCCTTCTCGACATTGTAGTCGGAGGACTGGAGCAGCTTGAGGATGATGTTCTCGACATCCTCGCCGACATAGCCGGCTTCGGTCAGGGTGGTCGCGTCGGCCATGGTGAAGGGCACGTCGAAGGTGCGCGCCAGCGTCTGCGCCAGCAGCGTCTTGCCGCTGCCGGTCGGGCCGATCAGCAGGATGTTCGACTTCGCCAGCTCCACATCGCCGGACTTGCCGCTGTGCTTGAGGCGCTTGTAATGGTTGTGGACCGCCACGCTCAGCACCCGCTTGGCGCGGTCCTGGCCGATCACGTAATCGTTCAGCGTGTCGCAGATCTCGCGCGGCGAGGTCACTTCGCCGTCCTTGCGGCCGGCGGAGCCGCCCTTGGCCTCCTCGCGGATGATATCGTTGCACAGCTCCACGCATTCATCGCAGATGAACACGGTGGGGCCGGCGATCAGCTTGCGCACCTCGTGCTGCGACTTGCCGCAGAAGCTGCAATACAGGGTGCTCTTTCCGTCGGATCCGCTCAATTTCGTCATACTCTCGTCCTGACCCCTGGCTGTTGCGGGAAGGGCCCGCTGCGGGGGATTGCCGCCCCTGACTCTAGATGCCGGGCGCGGTTTATCAATGCATCCGGGGCCTTAACCCCTGCTGGCCGGGCGCAGGATGCGTGGATGGCCAGTCTGCTACACTCCGCCGGGTGAGTCCAGCGGCGCTGCGCCGGCGCCCGAGCCGATGCCGGAGGATCAGACCGGCGCGCCACCCGATCCGCTCTCATGGCCGACCTCCTGGTCGCTCGGCCGGTGGGCGAAGACCTTGTCGACGATGCCGAATTTCAGCGCCTCGTCGGCTTCGAGGAAGGTGTCGCGGTCCATCGCCCGCTCGATATCGGTCAGCGTCTGGCCGGTATACTGGGCATACAGATCGTTCATCCGCTTGCGGATGCGCAGGATCTCCTTGGCCTGGATCTCGATGTCGGAGGCCATGCCGCGCGCCCCGCCGCTGGGCTGGTGGACCATGATTCGCGCATTGGGCAGCGCCACCCGCATCCCCGGCTCGCCCGCGGCCAGCAGGAAGCTGCCCATCGACGCGGCCTGGCCGATGCACACGGTGCGAACCTTGGGCTTGATGTATTGCATGGTGTCGTGGATCGCCATCCCGGCCGTCACCACCCCGCCCGGCGAGTTGATATACATGGAAATGTCCTGGCTGTTCTCGCTTTCGAGGAACAGCAGCTGGGCGACGATCAGGCTGGCCATGTTGTCTTCCACCTGGCCGGTGACGAACACGATCCGTTCGCGCAGCAGGCGGCTGAAAATGTCGAAGCTGCGCTCTCCGCGGCTGGTGCTTTCCACCACCACGGGCACCAGCGCGCCGGTCACCGGGTCGGTGCCGAATTGTCCCTGGGCGCCGTAGCGGTCGCCGAACACGTCGATCATGGGGGTCCTTCCGTTACGATCCGGCCGCCTATGTCGCGTGTCGGGCGGATATGTTCAAGGGCACGCGCGCCCGCCGCTTGCCAGCCGCGCCGGCGCGTCGCACAAGACGGAGCATGATCCGCCTCGTCGCCACGCTCGCCGCTCTCCCGCTCGCCGCCTGCGCCGCAGGGGGTGGCGGCAGCGGGGGGCCGGACCGTGCGCCAGCGATGGTGGAGCCCGCCGGCGCGTCCCCCGCGGCGGCAGCAGCCGCGCAACTGGCGCGCATCGCCGCCATCGACGATGCCGGGCCGCGCCTCTACGCCGTGATCGCCACCAACCCGCAGGCGCCGGCTCAGGCGCTCACCGCCGCTGCGGCGGGCCTGCCGCTGGCCGGGCGCACCGTGCTGGTCAAGGACAATATCGAGACGCGCGAATGGCCGACCACCGCCGGCAGCCTGGCGCTGGCGGACAACCGCACTGGCCGCGACGCCCCGCTGATCGCCCGGCTGCGCGCGGCAGGGGGCGTGGTGCTGGGCAAGACCAACCTGTCGGAATGGGCCAATATCCGCTCCTCGCGCTCGTCCAGCGGGTGGAGCGCGGTGGGCGGGCAGACGAAGAATCCGCACGCGACCGACCGCAATCCGTGCGGATCATCCTCCGGCAGCGGCGCGGCGGTGGCGGCCGGCTTCGCCTGGGCGGCGATCGGGACCGAGACCGACGGATCGATCACCTGCCCCGCCAGCGTCAACGGCATCGTCGGCTTCAAGCCGACCGTCGGGCTGGTCAGCCGCACCCATGTGGTGCCGATCAGCCACAGCCAGGATACCGCCGGCCCGATGGCGCGCAGCGTCGCCGATGCCGCCGCGCTGCTGTCGGCGATCGCCGGCAGCGACCCGGCCGATCCTGCCACCGCCGAGGCCGATGCCCGCCGCGTCGACTATGCCGCCGCGCTTGCTGACGCCTCTGTGCAAGGGGTCGGGATCGGAATCCTGCGCCGGCAGGTCGGCGACAACCCGGCGGTGGCCGCTCTGTTCGAGAGCGCGCTGGCCGACCTGCGGCGCGCCGGCGCGCGGCTGGTGGAGATCGATTACGAGATGCCCGAGGCACTCGGCCGCGACGAATTCGCCACCCTGCTGTTCGAATTGCGCGAGGATCTGGCCGCCTATCTCGCTGCCTCGCCCGCCCCGATCCCGGTCCGCACCCTGGCCGAAATCATCGCCTTCAACCGCGCCCATGCCGGCGAGGAGCTGCGCTGGTTCGGGCAGGACATCTTCGAGCAGGCGGAACAGGCGACCGACCGCGCCGCCTACCAGGCGGCGCGGGCCAATGCGCTGCGGCTGGCGGGGGACGAGGGGATCGACCGGCTGCTGGCCGCGCATGATGTGCGCTTCCTGATCGCCCCGACCGCCGGCCCGGCCTGGACCACCGATCTGGTGAACGGCGACCACTACGATGGCTCTGTCGGCGCGGGCACGCTGGCGGCGGTGGCCGGGACGCCGCATCTCAGCCTGCCGATGGGGGCAGTCGAGCGGCTGCCGGTGGGGCTTTCGATCCTCGGCCGGCGATGGGACGATGCGGCGGTGCTGCAGGCGGGTGCCGCTTATGAACGGGTGCGCAGCGCACCGCTGCCGCAACCCGCTCTGGCGCCATGGGCCGCAGAGGGGCAGAATTGAGCCGCGAACAGCGCATGCCATCGCTGCGCGCCCGCTTGCAAAGGGCGAGTCGTGCTCTAGAAGACGGCGCGTATGAGCGACAAGCCGCCTCTGTTTCAGTTCCTGCCCTATCTGCTGTCGATCACCTCCAACATGGTGAGCGGCCGGATCGCGCAGGAATATCGCGCCCGTTTCGCGCTCAGCGTCCCGGAATGGCGGGTAATGGCGGTGCTGGGCGACAGCGGATCGCTGACGCAGCGCGAGCTGACCGGGCTGACGCTGATGGACAAGGTGGCGGTCAACCGCGCCTGCAAGGTGCTGGAATCCCGCAAGCTGGTGTGGCGCCAGCCTCATGAGCAGGACGGCCGTTCGCACATGCTGGCGCTGACCGAGACAGGCCGTGTGATGCATGGCGAGATCATGCCGCTGGCGGTGGCGATGGAGCAGCGCCTGTTTAGCGTCCTTAGCACAGAGGAGATCGCCCAGTTCCGCGCAATGCTCGAACGGGTGCGCGCGATGGGCGGCGACCTCGACGGCGAAGCGATCGGCGGGGGCAATTTCGGGGTGCGCTGAGGCGGCTTCGGGCGGGACGCTGCGACTCATCGACGAAAGCAGGCCGATGGATTTGTCACCCTGGACGGTGACGACCCGGCGCTGAGCGGCGCCCTTGCGGATGAATGAGACGCAGGCCGGCCTTGCGGGTCATGCCGTGCAGGGAACCCTTGACGCCCCGACACCGGCCGTGACGGGCCAGCCGGCCGGCTCACCACAGCGGGGGCCGATCGGGGGCGGCGAGGTGGAGCCTTCCGTCGCGCGCCGGGGGGCGCTATCGCCCGGGCATGGACTGGATCTTCTCGCTCGTGACTCTCGCCGCGCTGGCGCTGGTGCTGGGCGCGCTCGCGCTGTGGCGGCGCGGCGGGGCGCGGCGGCAGGTCTGGCTGATGCTGCTGCTGGCGGCGGTGATGATCGCCAACCTGCTGGTCTGGGCCGTGCCCCTGCCCGAGAGTGCGGGCTGAGCGCTCAGCGGATCGGGCAGGCCGGATCGAGGCGGAAGTCGAGATACTTGTCCACCGCCGCCATCATCTCCTCGATCTCGTTCTCGAAGAAGTGGTTGGCGCGCGGGATCTCCTCGTGAGCGATGGTGATGTGCCTTTGCGTCCGCAGCTTGTCGACCAGCTTCTGCACCGATGACGGCTGCACCACGGTATCGGCCAGCCCTTGCACGAAGATGCCGCTGGCCGGGCACGGCGCTAGGAACGAAAAATCGTACATGTTGGCGGGCGGGGCGATCGAGATGAAGCCGCGGATCTCCGGCCGGCGCATCAGCAGCTGCATCGCGATCAGCGCGCCGAAGCTGACGCCCGCGACCCAGGTGGTCTGCGCTTCGGGGTGGATCGACTGCACCCAGTCGAGCGCGCTGGCGGCGTCGCTGAGCTCGCCCACGCCATTGTCGAAGCTGCCCTGGCTGCGGCCGACGCCGCGGAAGTTGAAGCGCAGCGTGGCAAAGCCGCGGTCGGCGAAGGTCTTGTAGAGGCGCTGCACGATCCGGTCGTTCATCGTCCCGCCGCCCTGCGAATGCGGGTGCAGAATCATCGCCACCGGCGCGCGGGGGCGGGGGGCGGGGGCGAAACGGCCTTCGAGACGGCCTTCGGGGCCGGGAAAGATGACAGATGGCATGGACAATGCAGCTCTTGAACAGGGGCCGGCGCATGGTGGCGCACAGAACGTGGCTGGCTATATAGTGCCGATGCCGTTTTTCGCAATTCCCGCGCCGTGACCTCGCGCTGCTATCTCGACCATGCCGCTACCACCCCGCTGCGGCCGGAGGCGCGCGCGGCGATGGAGGCGGGGCTGCGGCTGTGGGCCAATCCCTCCAGCCCGCACGCCGAAGGCCGCGCCGCGCGCCGCGCGCTGGAGGATGCGCGCGAGCGGATCGCGGCGGCGCTGGGCTGGGCCGGCGAGGTGATCCTGACCAGCGGGGCGAGCGAGGCGGCGGCGCTGGCGCTCGGCCGCGCGGCGGGTGGCGAGCGGCTGGTCGGCGCGGTCGAGCACGAGGCGGTGCTGGGCGCCGCGCCGGGCGCGACGCTGCTGCCGGTCAAGGCCGACGGGGCGATCGACCTGGCGGCGCTGGAGCGCGAGCTGGCCGTCGCCAGCGAGCCGCTGGTGGCGGTGCAGTCGATCAATTCGGAAACCGGCAACGCACAGGATCTCGCCCCCATCGCCGCGCTGGTGCACGCGGCGGGCGGGCTGCTGCTGGTCGATGCCTCGCAGAGCGCGGGCAAGGCGCCGCTGCCGCAGGAGGCCGATCTGGCGATCGTTTCGGCGCACAAGTTCGGCGGACCCGTGGGGGTGGGCGCGCTGCTGGTGGCCGATCCGGCGATGCTGGCTCCGTCCGGCGGGCAGGAGCGCGGCTATCGTCGGGGCACCGAGAACTTGCCCGGCGCGATGGCGATGGCGGCGGCGCTGGAGGCTTGCGCTGTGCCTTATTGCGGGTGGGAGGTGGAGGGGGCGCTGGAACGGCTTGTTGATGAAACACATGCAGCGGGGGGTGTGTGAATCCGCAAGCGGCTGGCCGCGCCGACCGGGCTGATCCACTCGCTGGCGATGCCCGGAATGTCGGCGAGCGCGCAGCTTATGCGGCTGGATTTGCTGGGCTTTTCTGTCAGCCAGGGGAGCGCCTGCTCGTCCGGCAGCATGCGCCCCAGCCATGTTCTGGCGGCCATGGGCGTCCCTGAGGAGCTGGCGGCGCGGACGATCCGGATCAGCCTGGGATGGACCACCGAACCGGCCGATATCGAGCGGTTTGGCGAGGCCTGGGTGCAGATCGCGCGCGCCGGGCGCGGAAAAGCGGCATGATCTACCTCGATTATCAGGCCACCACCCCGCTCGCCCCGGAGGCGCGCGAGGCGATGCTGCGCTGGCTCGACGGGCCGGACGGGATCGGCTTCGGCAATCCCCACTCGCCGCACCGGCTGGGGCGACGGGCGGCCGCAGCTGTGGAGGTCGCGCGCGAGCAGGTCGCCGCCTTGTTCCCGCCCGGCGGCGCGGTCATCTTCACCAGCGGCGCGACCGAGGCGCTCAACCTGGCGCTGCGGGGCAGCGAGGCGGGGCGGGCGCAGCGGCCGGTGGCGGTCAGCGCGATCGAGCACGCCGCGGTGCTGGAAACCGCCGAGGCGCTGCCCGGCGGGACGCATATCCTGCCGGTCGATCATGACGGGCTGATCGATCCGCAGGCCCCGCTGCCGCAAGGCGTCGGGCTGGTCGCGGTGATGCAGGTCAACAACGAGATCGGCACCATCCAGCCTGTCGCCGAGATCTATGCCCGCGCCCGGGCGATGGGCGCGCTGTTCGTCTGCGATGCGGTGCAGGCGGCGGGCCGGATGCCGATCGCCGAGGCGGACCTGATCGCGATCAGCGCGCACAAGTTCCACGGCCCCAAGGGGATCGGCGCGCTGTGGGTCCGCGACGGAGTGGCGCTGCGGCCGATCGTCACCGGCGGCGGGCAGGAGCACGGATTGCGCTCCGGCACGCTGAGCCCGGCTCTGTGCGCCGGCATGGGCGCGGCGGCGGCGCTGGCGGCCGAGCGGATGGAGGCCGATGCCGCGCATGTCGCGGCTTTGTGGGACCGCGCCCGCGTGCTGTTCGACGGCTGGACGCTCAACGGCAGCGCCGGGCGGCGCTATCGCGGCAATCTGAATCTGCGGCGCGAGGGGCTGGATGTCGCCCGGCTGATCGCCGATCTGCGCGAGCTGGCATTCTCCGCCGGATCGGCCTGCGCCAGCGGCAGCGGCCGGCCGAGCCATGTGCTGGCGGCAATCGGCCTGTCGCCCGAACAGGCGCGCGGATCGATCCGGCTCGGCTTCGGCCGCTACACCA